>NZ_JBFUMH010000009.1:0-77769 GCF_054049475.1 Microvirga sp. P5_D2
CAATTAATCCATCACGGCGGCGACGACGCCGGCGCCGACGGTGCGACCGCCTTCACGGATGGCGAAGCGCAGCTTCTCTTCCATGGCGATCGGCGCGATCAGCGTCACTTCCATCGTGATGTTGTCGCCCGGCATCACCATCTCGGTGCCTTCCGGCAGCGTCACCACGCCCGTCACGTCGGTCGTGCGGAAGTAGAACTGCGGACGGTAGTTGCCGAAGAACGGCGTATGACGGCCGCCCTCTTCCTTGGTCAGGATGTACGCCTCGGCCTTGAACTTCGTGTGCGGCTTGATCGAGCCCGGCTTGCACAGCACCTGGCCGCGCTCCACGTCCTCGCGCTTCGTGCCGCGCAGCAGAACGCCCACGTTGTCGCCGGCCTGGCCCTGATCGAGCAGCTTGCGGAACATCTCGACGCCCGTCACCGTCGTCTTCACGGTGTCGCGCAGACCCACGATCTCGACTTCCTCGCCGACCTTGACGATACCGCGCTCGACGCGACCCGTCACCACCGTGCCGCGGCCCGAGATCGAGAACACGTCTTCGATCGGCATCAGGAACGGCAGGTCGATCGGACGCTCCGGCTGCGGGATGTAGGCATCGACCGCTTCCATCAGCTTGAGAACCGCCTCGCGGCCGATCTCCGGCGACCGGTCTTCCAGAGCGCACAGGGCCGAACCCTTGACGATCGGAATGTCGTCGCCGGGGAAATCGTACTTCGACAGAAGCTCGCGCACCTCGAGCTCGACCAGGTCGAGCAGCTCGGCGTCGTCGACCATGTCGACCTTGTTCATGAACACCACCAGCGCCGGCACGCCGACCTGACGCGCCAGCAGGATGTGCTCGCGGGTCTGCGGCATCGGGCCGTCGGCCGACGACACCACCAGGATCGCGCCGTCCATCTGCGCCGCACCGGTGATCATGTTCTTCACATAATCGGCGTGGCCGGGGCAGTCGACGTGGGCATAGTGGCGGTTGGCGGTCTCGTACTCGACGTGCGCCGTCGAGATCGTGATGCCGCGCGCCTTCTCTTCCGGCGCCTTGTCGATCTGGTCGTACGCTGTGAACGTCGCGCCGCCGGCCTCCGCCAGAACCTTCGTGATCGCAGCCGTCAGCGACGTCTTGCCATGGTCAACGTGACCAATCGTTCCGATGTTGCAGTGCGGCTTGTTGCGCTGAAACTTTTCCTTCGCCATCGATCTCTACCTTGCATAGGCCAGGAACAAAAAACCTAGGGCGTCCCGATATTGCGGTTGCGCTGTTTGCGCAAGAGCCAATTTCAATATTGGGTCGCATAGTTTTGGATGACGCGGCCGATTGGGTCATCCAGGAAAGCATTGCCCAGGAGCGTGCCGCACATCTTCTAACCGGCTGAAACCTTGGCGTTTTATCGTGAAAAGCCAAGGTTGCCATCCGAAACCGGACCTCGACGAGATCGGTATCGCTTCAAAAAATGCGCTGAGCCGCAGACGCTATTTCGACACTCGGCCCCTTATTTTCAAGCCGGATCGACGCACCGCTCTTCCGATTCCAATGGGTCGATTGTCTACCAGACCGGCAACTTCCCTTTGGAGAACCCGAAACGGTCAAGGCGTCTTGTAGCCCTCCCCTGTGCATCCCATATTTCGCCAGGGAGACAATGATGCGGACGATCTATTTTATTCGCCCCACCGGAGCACAGCCGAGCGGCCCGTGGAGTACATTGATCAGGTTTGGCGTAGGGATCATGGCCGCTGCCGCGCTGTTGATCATGATGCTGGTCGGACTGGTCGTTGTCCTGCCCGTCATGCTCATCGGCGGCATCGGTTTTTACGTCTTTCTGCGTCGCAAGCTGCGGCAGGCTCAGCAGCAGCGACAGGCGGAGGACGGAATCATCGACGCGGAATACACTATCGTCGAACGCCGCGACTGACGGGCGCCCCAAAGCATTCCATACGGGTGGAATCAGCGTCGGCAGATCATGGAAGAGGCGTAGGCCGGGATTTCATGGCAGAGAGAATGGAGCGGGTGAAGGGAATCGAACCCTCGTATTCAGCTTGGAAGGCTGCTGCTCTACCATTGAGCTACACCCGCATACTTCTCAAGTTGGGATGGTGGGGGAAGTAGGACTCGAACCTACGAAGGCATAGCCAGCGGATTTACAGTCCGCCCCCTTTGCCGCTCGGGACATTCCCCCTAAGCCCAACCCTGACGCAAAGCGTCGAGGTAGTCCCGAAGCAGCCCGCCTGGGGTGGGCGCTCGGTGGCGTTCTTATGGTGACCCTCTTGGCCCCTGTCAACAGCAAAGCGCAAGGCAAGTAGAGGTTATTATGACATCGTCATGCGTCGGCCTTTGATGGGTTCATGAAAGCAGCCCGCCTGTGCTATGGGCGAGCCTTCGAGCATTCTGAAGAGATCAAGAGCATCATGAGCGAGCGCCCCTATACCTCCCGCAAGCCGAAATTCCAGCGCCAGCACGGAAAAGGCGGCCGCAGGGATCAGCAGGCCTGGCGCCCGCCCCATGAAATCGACACCACGATCCTCTATGGCTGGCACCCGGTCGCGGAGGCCCTGCGCAACGGAAAGCGGACGATTCGCCGTCTGCTCGCCACCGAAAATTCCATGCGACGGCTGGAAGAGGAACTCGGCGTCCCGCTGTCAGTGCAGCCCGAGATGGTGCGCCCGGACGAGATCAACCGCCTGCTGGAGCCGGACGCGGTTCACCAGGGCCTTTATCTCGAAGCGGATCCCCTGCCCTCACCCACCATCGATACCTTGAGCGGTGAGCGCGTCGTGCTGGCCCTCGACCAGATCACCGACCCGCACAACGTGGGCGCCATCGTGCGCACCGCCGCCGCTTTCGGAGTCGAGGCGATCATCACCACCGCGCGCCACAGCCCGGCAGCCACGGGCGTTCTGGCGAAATCCGCCTCGGGCGGCCTCGAGCATGTACCCTTCATGATCGTGCGCAATCTCGCCGACACGCTGAACGCGCTCGGCGAACGCGGCTTCCAGCGCATCGGCCTTGATTCGGAAGGCGGTGCGAATATCGACGAACTGCCGCTTCGCCTCCCTCTGGTCCTCGTGCTGGGCTCGGAGGGCAAGGGATTGCGCCAAAGAACGCGGGATTGCTGCGACGCGATTGGACGCCTGGACATGCCGGGAGCCATCAAAAGCCTCAACGTCTCCAATGCAGCCGCCATCTCGCTTTTTGCTGTGACAAAGGCCGTTACGTCAGGCGCAGCAAAGTAAAGACACGGCCTGTTCAAGTCTCTGACTCGGCCCAACTTTCTACCGCATGTCCCAATGCTTAGACGGAAGTCGCAAATACGAATTGGGAATTGTGGAGCGTTGTATTGGCGCTAGCCTTACCTTCCAAGGATTCCTGATTGCGCCCTGCAATCACGATGCCTCGGCCCGAGCCCTCAAGCGGCTCAGGCCCGTCCCGGCGGAGACCGGGCTTAGTAATGGAAGGGAACGCTATGGCAACAGCAGCCACAACAACGCGCCCGGCATCGGCAGTCAGGCCGATGACGCGCGAAGAGAGAAAGGTCATTCTGGCCTCCTCTCTCGGTACCGTCTTCGAATGGTACGATTTCTATCTCTACGGGTCTCTCGCAACGATCATCGGCGCGCAGTTCTTCTCCGCCTTCGATGTGACGACCCGTAACGTCTTCGCCCTGCTCGCCTTCGCGGCAGGCTTCCTCGTGCGCCCCTTCGGCGCCCTGGTCTTCGGTCGCATCGGCGACCTTGTGGGTCGTAAGTACACCTTCCTGGTCACCATCCTGATTATGGGCTTCTCGACGTTCTTCGTCGGCCTCTTGCCCAGCTATAACCAGATCGGTTGGGTCGCCCCTGTGGTGCTCATCGCGCTACGCATGCTGCAGGGCCTCGCCCTCGGCGGCGAGTACGGCGGTGCCGCAGTCTACGTGGCCGAACATGCCCCGGTGGGCCGTCGCGGCTTCTACACCAGCTTCATCCAGATCACGGCGACCGTGGGCCTGCTTCTGTCCCTGGTCGTGATTCTCGTGCTCCGCACCTGGATGGGCGAGCAAGGCTTCCAGACCGGTGAAGGCTGGCCGATTGCCGGCTGGCGTATTCCGTTCCTGCTCTCCGTCGTCCTGCTCGGCATCTCGGTCTGGATTCGTATGCAGATGCACGAATCCCCGGCCTTCAAGAAGATGAAGGACGAAGGCACGCAGTCGAAGGCTCCGCTCAAGGAAGCGTTCGGCCAGTGGAGCAACCTCAAGATGGTGCTGATCGCCCTGGTCGGTCTTGCCATCGGTCAGGCTGTGGTGTGGTACACGGGCCAGTTCTACGCCCTGTTCTTCATCCAGAGCATCCTCAAAGTCGATCTGCTCACCTCGAACGTGCTCATCGCATGGTCGCTGATCCTCGGCACCGCCGGCTTCGTGATCTTCGGCGCGCTGTCCGACAAGATCGGCCGCAAGCCGGTCATCCTCGGCGGCTGCCTGCTCGCGGCGATCACCTACTTTCCGCTGTTCCACAGCCTCACCAACGTCGTCAGCCCGAACCTGACCCAGGCTCTGGAAACGGCGAAGGTCCAGGTCGTGGCCGATCCGGCCGCATGCGGCTCGGTGTTCGACCCGGTCGGCATCCGCACCTTCACCGCTCCGTGCGATATCGCCCGCGTGGCGCTCGCCCGTTCGGCCGTGAAATACGAGCTGGTTCCGGCCGCTGCCGGCACCCCCGCGAAGGTGACTTTCAACGGTAAGGACGTTGCCATCGCTCCGGCCATTCCGGCCAACATCACGGCGTTCACAGCAGCCGCGACCGAAGTCGGCTACCCGAAAGCCGGTGATCCGAGCATCCTGAAGGTCGGCGGCTTCTTCAACGCTCTCAGCAATGCTCAGGCCCTCAAGGCCATCGGCATCCTGACCATCTTCGTGATCTACGTCACGATGGTGTACGGCCCGATCGCGGCGGCCCTGGTCGAGTTCTTCCCGACCCGCATCCGCTACACGGCCATGTCGCTGCCCTACCACATCGCCAACGGCTGGTTCGGCGGTCTGCTGCCTCCCACCGCCTTCGCGATGGTGGCCGCTACCGGCGATATCTACTACGGCCTGTGGTATCCGATCGTGATCGCTCTCGTGACCTTCGTGGTCGGCCTCCTCTTCGTGCCGGAGACCAAGGACCGCGATATCCTGACCTACGAGGGTCCAGCTCGCTAAAACCTCAAACCATATCGACAAAAGGAAAGCCCCGCCTCACGGCGGGGCTTTTCACTTTCAGTATCGCCGACCGGCAATCAGTAGCAGGTGGTCACCTTGCGCACGATCCAGCCTTCGCCCTCGACGAACAGGCGCTTGCGTGATTGCGAGCAACTGAGGCCATCGTCCGAGGGTTGGATCGAGCCGGTTGTCTCGGGGTCCTTTACCGCCACTGCGGTCGGGCTCTTCGTCTCGACCTTGGCGACTTTGCCGTCACGGACAACCGCATAAGCAGCTTCAGCCGGGAGAGCCATGAACGCCAGGCCGGCAGCCAGGGTCAGGCAAGCAATCAGACGAGTTCCGCCACCGAGGGAAGAATTTTTATTGTGATTCGAAACCCTTAGGGCAGTCATCGTAACGTCTCCTTAACCATCACCGTCCATATAATCCCATAATCGGGCGATGGTTGCGGTGCGCTGGAGCACTTAATTTTTACGTCTCGATGGAACTTGCGTCCTGGGATCGGTGCTGCTACCTCAACACCCGAAAGTCAGCCGGTGTAGCACAGCGGTAGTGCAGCGGTTTTGTAAACCGAAGGTCGGGAGTTCGATCCTCTCCACCGGCACCACTTTCCTTAAATCCGCAGCACGACGAAATTCCGGCTCCAGGGGATCTCGTCCTTGCCCAACTCTCGTGAGCGCCTCGATCCAAGGGCTGATCGGAAGATAAAGTCGTTGTTCCCGCTTGCGGATCGCCATAGGCAGTCCGGTGGAGGACAACCGAAAAGACGCTGATGCCGATTCCAATTCTCGACCCCGACGATCCCCGGATCGAACCCTACCGCGCCGTGCGCGAGCGGGATCTCGTGGGGCGGCGGCATCGCTTCATCGCTGAGGGAGAAGTGGTTCTCCGTGTGTTGCTGAAGCAGCCGCGCTTCGAGATCGAGTCGCTTCTTCTCGCCGAGAACAGGCTGGACAGCCTCGCCGATGCGCTCGCCTCGCTAAAGCCGGATGTGCCGGTCTACACCGCCAACCGCACGGTGATGGATGCAATCGTCGGCTTCCCGATCCATCGCGGCATTCTCGCAGTAGCCCGAAAGCCGGTCCTGCCGCCCATCGACGAATTCCTGAGCACCATACCGGACGATGCACTCGTTGTCGGACTGATCGGGCTCGCCAATCATGACAATGTCGGCGGTATCTTCCGCAACGCCGCCGCCTTCGGCGTGCAGGGCGTGTTGTTGGACCAGGAAAGCTGCGACCCGCTCTACCGCAAGGCGATCCGCGTATCCGTGGGTGGGGCACTTGTGGTGCCCTTCACCCGCGCGGCCTCTGCCAGCGCCATGGTGGAAGCCCTGCAAGCGGCCTCCTTCGAGGTCATCGCCCTCTCGCCGTCGGGACGTGAGGTTCTGTCCAAGGTCAGACCTGCACGACGCACCGCCCTGCTGCTTGGCGCGGAAGGTCCGGGCCTTCCTTCCGATCTGCTCGCCAGAACGCGCACGATCTCGATCCCCATGAGCGGCGGCTTCGATTCCCTCAACGTCGCCACCACGAGCGGCATCGCCTTGCATCATCTGGCATCGGGAACCCTTTCCTGATCGCCGACTTGTGAAGACATTCTTCCTTGTTTCGAAGCGTGGCCGTTCTAGGCTCTACAGCATCGGACCCAAAAGTGGATTTGCACTTTTGGGGCCAATCCGATGCTTTTTTCTTTAACAAGAGCATCGTGTGATCCGGAAAACCGAATCCACTTTTCCGCACGATGCTCATGGCATCGAACCCGGGAGGACGATCTTCATGACTCTGACACGCCGTACGATTCTTGCCGGCACCGCGCTCGCGGCTGCTCCCATCGGAGGCTCCGCCGCCTTGGCCCAGACCAGCACCACCCCGGCCCCGAGCGCCGCCTCAAGTCAGGCTCCCGGCTTCTATCGCTACAAGGTCGGCGATCTCGAAGTGACGGCCATCAATGACGGCTTCGCCCGCCGCCCGGTGGAAGGCTTCATCAAGAACGCCGAGCTCAAGGACGTGCAGGCCGCCTTGCAGGATGCCTTCCTGCCGACGGACGCCTTTCCGATCACCTTCAACACCCTCGTCCTGAACCAGGGCGGCCGGATCACCCTCATCGATACCGGAAACGGCGATTCCGGCGCGCCGACCTCCGGCCGCTGGATGGAGAATTTCCGCGCCGCCGGCTTCGATCCGGCAAAGGTGAACGCGGTCGTCATCAGCCACTTCCATGGCGATCACATCAACGGCCTGCGCCTCAAGGACGGCACGGCGGTGTTCCCGAATGCCGAGGTGCTGGTTCCGGCGGCTGAATGGGCCTTCTGGATGGACGATGCCCGCATGAACCAGGCCCCCGAGGCCATGAAGGGCGGTTTCCAGGGCGCACGCCGCGTGTTCGGTCCTATTGCCAGCGCCGTGAAGCGCTACGAGGCGGACAAGGAGGTCGTGCCCGGCCTCACCAGCATCGCCGCCCCCGGCCATACGCCCGGCCACACGGCCTACATGCTCTCCTCGGGGTCGGGTAAGCTGATGATCATGTCGGATGTCACGAACCACCCGGCCCTCTTCGTTCGCAACCCGGATTGGTCGGCCGTTTTCGACATGGATCCGGACCAGGCTCGCGCCACCCGCCGCAAGATGCTCGACATGGCCGCCAGCGAGCGCGCCCAAGTGGCGTTCTATCACGCCCCCTTCCCCGCCACCGGCCATATCGCGAAGGACGGCAACGGCTTCCGCTTCGTGCCGGTGCAGTGGAGCGCTACGGTCTGATCCAAGAACGCGGGCGGCTCAGCCGCCCGCCGTCTCCCCGAATATCCATTCCAGGGTGGCCGCATTTGTGCCTGCGGGCTCGATGAAGAGGATGACCGGCGTCTCGTAGGGATGCCGCTCCTTCAAAGCCTGCTGCACCCGCTCCTGAAGCCCCTTTCGCGTCTTAAGGATGCCGACGACCTCCTCGCCCCGCTCCACCTCTCCTTTCCAGGCATAGACCGAGCGCATGCCGGGCAGCGCGTTGATGCAGGCGATCAGGCGATCGCGCACAAGGCTTTCCCCAATCGACAGGGCCGTGTCCATATCGGGAAAGGTTGTATAGACGAGGAGTGGGCGATCCATGCTATGCCTCTCAAGGATGATCAGCCGGTTGGGGCGCAACAAGGGTATCTGGGCATGGCCCGCCGTTTCAACACTATTGCATTCGTCGCGAGCAAAGCCCCTGACGCCGAGAGCGCTCTTCAGGAGCTGCAGGGGCGTTACGAGCATGTGGCGCCCGAGGAGGCCGATGTCATCGTAGCGCTTGGGGGTGACGGCCTCATGCTCCAGACCCTGCATCGGTTCATGGGCACGGCGAAATCCATCTACGGCATGAACAAGGGAACCGTCGGTTTCCTGATGAACGAATTCAGGGGCGAGGATCTGTTCGAGCGTCTCGAGAACGCCGAGCGCGGCGTGGTGCACCCCCTCCTCATGGTCGCCTGGGATGTGCATGGCGTCGCCCACACGGCCCGCGCCATCAATGAAGTCTCCATGCTGCGGCAGACGTATCAGGCGGGAAAGCTGCGCGTGAGCATCGACAACCGCGTGCGTATTCCCGAGCTTATCGCCGACGGGATTCTCGTCGCCACGCCTGCGGGCTCGACGGCCTACAATCTTTCGGTCGGCGGCCCGATCCTGCCGCTGAATTCGCCGCTTCTGGCTCTCACCCCGATTTCCGCCTTCCGCCCCCGCCGCTGGCGCGGCGCGCTGCTGCCGGATTATGGAAAGATCGAGGTCGAGGTGCTTGAACCCGAGAACCGCCCCGTGAGCGCGGTGGCCGACCACACGGAATTCCGCAACGTCGCGCGGGTGCATGTGTCCATGGACAGAAGCGTCGACCTCGTGATGCTTCACGATCCCGGTCACAGCCTGGACGAGCGCATCCTGCGCGAACAGTTCGGTTACTGAAATCTCTGAGGCATGATCAACATGCCCGTCTTGAGGAGAACACGTCATGAATGACGAGAGCAGGCACCCGCGCGGCGGCCTTTACTTCGAGGATTTCACCATCGGCACGACCATCAAGCATCGCCTGACCCGCACTGTGACGCAGATGGACAACATGCTGTTCTCCAACATGACCCTCAATCCGCAGCCGCTCCATATCGACGCGCATTTCTGCGCCACCGAGACGGAATGGGGCAAGCCGCTCATGAACTCCCTGTTCACGCTGGGCCTGATGATCGGCATCTCCGTCAACGACACGACTGTGGGCACGACCATCGCCAATCTCGGCATGACGGATGTGAAGTTTCCAGCGCCCTTGTTCGAAGGCGACACGATCAACGTGACGACGGAAATCGCCGACAAGCGCGAGTCGAAATCGCGTCCCAATGCGGGCATCGTCGATTTTATCCACCGCGCCTACAAGCAGGATGGAACTCTCGTCGCCGAGTGCCGCCGACAGGCTTTCATGCGCAAGAGGAACGCCTGATGCGTTCACTGCTTTTCGTTCCGGGCGATAGCCGGAAGAAACTCGACAAGGCGCTGACATCCGGCGCCGATGTTCTGCTGATCGATCTCGAAGATTCTGTCGCTCTCAGCGCCAAGGACGAAGCGCGCAAAGTCACCGCCGCATTCTTGACGGAGCATGCGAACAGCACGGATCGCCCACGCCTCTACGTGCGCGTGAACGGCCTCACCACCGGGATGCTCGATGCAGATCTCGACGGCGTCATGCGATCCGCTCCGGACGGAATCGTGCTGCCGAAAACCATAGGCGGAACGGATGTGGCGCATCTCGGCGCGAAGCTCGCGGTGCGTGAAGCGGAGTTCGGCCTCACTGATGGCGCAACGCGCATCCTCGCCATCGCGACGGAAAACGCCGCCGGCGTCTTCGCACTCGGCACATTCGCCGGTTCGAGCCATCGCCTCATGGGCATGACCTGGGGCGGCGAAGACTTGTCCGCCGATCTCGGCGCGGAGGCCAATCGCGACGAGAGCGGCGCTTATACCGATCCCTATCGCCTCGCCCGTTCGCTGACCCTGTTCGGCGCGGCATCGGCCGGCGTCGATGCCATCGATTCCGTCTTCACGAATTTCCGCGACATGGAAGGCCTCGCCGCCGAGTGCCGTGCATCGCGGCGCGACGGCTTCGTGGCGAAGATGGCGATCCATCCGGCGCAGGTGCCGGTGATCAACGACACCTTCACGCCTTCGCCCGAGGCCATTGCCCG
This sequence comes from Microvirga sp. P5_D2, assembly GCF_054049475.1. Taxonomy (NCBI): domain Bacteria; kingdom Pseudomonadati; phylum Pseudomonadota; class Alphaproteobacteria; order Hyphomicrobiales; family Methylobacteriaceae; genus Microvirga; species Microvirga sp. P5_D2. The sequence goes on from NZ_JBFUMH010000009.1 coordinate 10,366, forward strand.
TGCGAAAGCCGTCATCGAAGCCTTCAAGGCCAATCCCGGCGCAGGCGTCGTCGGCGTCAACGGCGAGATGCTGGACCGCCCGCATCAGCTGCGGGCGGAACGGTTGCTGAAGCGCTCGAACCGCGACTAATCGCTCGGCCGGATGATCGAGAACTTCGTGTCCGATGTGGAGACGAAATAGTCGCGGTATCCGGCGCGCGCGATGGGGCGCATGGCGGCGGTGTCGACGAGGCCGTTCACGATGTAGCGGTCGTCGATATGGATGCCGACAACCTGTCCGATGACGAGATAATACGAAGGCTCGCCGCCRTCGAGCGGGGTCAGCGGCACGGTCTGAAGCCACTTGCATTCGAGGGCTGCCGGTGCATCCGCCACACGCGGCGGCTTGACCATTTTCGAGGGTGCGGCGGTGAGCCCCGCATGCTCCATCTCGTTCACGCCGCGCGGCAGCACCGCCGAGGTGGCGTTCATCTTGTCCCGCAGATCGTAGGTCGCGAGGTTGCAGACGAACTCCTTCGTCTCCTCGATGAACGTGAGCGCGTCCTTCTTCCCCGCTGAGGAGAACGCCACCATGGGCGGACGCTCCGAGATCGCGTTGAAGAACGAATAGGGCGAGAGGTTGATCTCACCCTTCGCGCTCATAGCCGTGATCCAGCCGATGGGCCGGGGCGTGACGATGGCCTTGAAGGGATCATGCGGCAGGCCGTGGGCGTTCGAGGCGGTCTCGTAGAACATGAGATCTTTCCGACGGATCAGAACCGGGTGACGATATCGGCGAGGCTGGGACGGTCGCGGTCCGGTGGCGTCTCCTGGGCCGTGCCGATATGGATGTAACCCGCGATCCGCTCATCGGGCGCAAGGCCGAGCGCGTCGAGGACGCGGCGGTCGAAGGCGGCCCAGCCGGTGAGCCAGGACGCGCCATAGCCGAGGAAGGTCGCGGCGGTGACGAGGTTCATGCAGACGGCGCCCGCCGAAAGCTCCTGCTCCCATTCGGGGATCTTCGCGTGCGGGCCTGCACGGGACACTACCGCCACCACGAGGGGAGCCATGGCGAAGCGGTTGCGCTCCACAGTCAGCTTTTCCTCGTCGGCGTCCGGATTGTCGGCCTTGAAGGCACCGACCAGAACCTCGCCCATCCGCTGCCGGGCTTCGCCCTCGATGAGAATGAAGCGCCAGGGCGCCAGCTTGCCATGGTCCGGCACCCGGGAGGCCACCTTGAGCAGGGTCTCGACCTCCTCGATGCCGGGGCCGGGCGCGCCGAGCCACCGGGGCGGGACCGAGCGGCGGCTCAAAAGGCGGGAAATGCTTTCATTCATAGGATCTTCATTCGGTTTGCATAATGTGGAACAATGAGGGCGGGTCCCTCGCGAGGGCAGCAGACGGCAGGATGGTTTCTTGCCATGGTCTTGCCGTCTTACTGCTATTCACAAGCGCGGGTTTTCCAGGATGAAGGCCGTTGCAACGAAAAGAAGCAGCGACGGATGTATAGGGGGAGTGCGGTCATACGCCAAGCAGGTTTCCGGCCTGTGGCGAGCCTTGCGGCTTGCCGAAGATGGGCCTGAGAAGGAACTGGCGTAAAGCCGCTTGAAGGACATGCAGACATCCATGCTTGGGCTTTCCGGCCCCATTTCCTCGCCTGATTGGTCGAGGCGCCAAACGCTCCTGGCCTTTGCCCTGATCCTGGCCGCCTGGGCCCTTGCTGCGGCCATCTGGCCCCTCACGGGCTCCGTCGTGCCTTGGGATTCGAAGAACCAGTTCTACCCTACCCTGCGCTATCTCGGCGCAGCCCTCGCCCACGGTGAGCTGCCCCTCTGGAACCCCTACCATTTCGGCGGCCACCCTTCGGCGGCCGATCCGCAATCCCTTCTCTTCACGCCGACCATGCTGCTTTTCGGCTGGCTCAACCCCGAAGCCTCGATGCAGGCCTTCGACGTGGCGGTGTTCGCGCATTTGCTGCCTGGCGCGCTGGCCTTTGTGCCGATCTTCCGCCGTCGTGGCTGGCACTCGGCCGGCGCGGTGGTGGCTGCCATCGTTTTCATGCTCGGAGGCTCGGCCACGGCCCGCCTGCAGCATACGGGCATGATCTTCAGCTACGGCTTCTTCCCCCTCGCCTTCTGGCTGCTCGAAGAGGCGCTGGACCGCCGCTCCTATCTCTACGCCGTGCTGTTCGCTGTCAGCGCTGCCATGATGGTCGTCGGGCGCGATCAGGTGGCCTTCCTCTGCGCGTTGACCCTCATCGCCTATGCCGCCTATCGCATCTGCCGCGACGAGCGCCCCTTGAGCTTCCTGTGGTCTCGCCTTGGCATCCTGGTGTCCATGGCGCTGCTCGGCGCCACCCTGCTGGCGGTGCCGGTCGTCCTGACGCTACAATTCCTGGCCACCTCCACGCGCCCCTCCTTCGGCTTCGGCGTCGCAGCCATGGGCTCCCTGCCGCCGCAGAGCTTGGCCACCATCCTCTTCGGCAACATCTTCGGGTCGCTCCGCTGGACCTACGATTACTGGGGCCCTGATTGGCACAGCATGGCCGAGGGCACCTGGACCGACCGGGCCACGAACTACCTGTTCATCGGCACGATCCCGGCCCTCTTCATCGTCTGGCACGGCATTGCCGGCGGACGGCTCTTCGCGCGCGAGTTCCGCTTCTTCCTCGTGGTCGGCCTGCTGGCGCTCTTTTACGCGCTCGGCCGCTATACTCCCGGCTTCGAGGTGATCTTCGATGCCATTCCCGGCGTGAACCTCTATCGCCGCCCAGCCGACGCCACCTTCCTCATCAACATCATCCTGGCCTTCTCCGCCGGCTATCTGGTCCACCGTTACGCGGTCGAGGGCATGCCGCGCTGGGACAGGAACACCCTCGGCCATTTCCGCATCGGCCTGCCGCTCCTGGCCGGCGGCCTGGTGGCCGCAGCCATCGCCAGCGCCCTCGCCTTCGCCATCAAGGGTGGCTTCGTCACCCCGGCCCTGTTTGAGACCTCCGCCGGATTGACGGCGGCGCTGCTTGTCATGGCGCTGGTCGCCAAGTTCAGCGGCCCCCACCATCGCCGCGAGGCCGTCGCGCTTGCACTTGTTGTGCTGACCGGTGGTGAGCTGATTTCCCGCCACGCCGCCTCCGCTCTCAACGCCGAGCCTGCCGGGCGCTACACGGTGTTCACGGCGCTGCCGCCCGAGCAGTTGCAGGGCCTTCAAATCCTCAAGCGTGAACTCGCCGACCGGCATGCGCAAGGCGAGTATCCGCGCGTCGAGATCCTGGGGCTTCGCGGCTCCTGGCAGAACGCTTCCATGGTCCTCGAGATCGAGGACATCATCGGCTACAATCCRCTCCGTCTCGCCGATTACGAGCGCGCCATCGGTCCGGGCGAGAATGCCGAGGACCCGAACCTGCGCAGCTTCCCCACCTCGTTCCGGGGCTACGAATGCGAGCTCGCGAGCCTGCTTGGACTCGACTATCTCGTACTGGATCGCCCGGTCGAAAAGCTGCCGCGCCACTTCCCCCGGCTGACGGATGCGGAGATCGTCTACGGCACTGGCCGCATGTGGATCTACCGCCTCAACACCTCGAGCCCGAGAGCCTATCTGGCGCATCATGTGCAGCCCGTGGATTCCGAATCCGTTCTCGGCGCGGAGGAGTTACCCGAGTTCAAGCGCGACACGGAAGCCCTGATCGACCTCGAGAGCATGCCGCTCCTGAAGGCTCATTACGCCCCCGTTCGCCCGGTGGCAGATGCGCCCAGCAGCAAGGTGCGCATCGTGGAATACAAGCGCAACTCCGTCACCCTTGATGTGGAGAGCGACGCGCATGGCATTCTCGTGCTGCACGATATCTACTATCCTGGCTGGGAAGTGAGCGTGGACGGTGAGCGCCGTCCCATGCTGCGCGCCAACCTGCTGTTCCGCGGCGTGGAAGTTCCAGCCGGAAAGCATCGTGTCGAATTCATCTTCCGCCCCATGTCCATGGAGAACCTCGTGTCCGCGGCGAGCGACCTCGTGGAGACCGAGGCTGCACCGATCCAGACCGCAATCGCCACGCCGCTCAAGTAAGCGAAACCCGATAATCGTTTGATGATACCGTTTGTGAAACCAGTTCTTTCCCTTGTGAGCCTAGCCGCGCTGCTCGGTGCCTCCGCTGCATCCGCGCAGAGCCTGAACCCGGCGCTCGGCCAACCGCTCGGCCCGCCGCAGACCCTTGGTCCCGCGCCCGGCATGCCCTCCCTGTCTCAGACCCCGCCCCCTGCGACCACCACGCGGCAGGTGATGGTGAATGCCGGCGCGGTCTTTGCCGGCAACAACGAGCCGATCCGCTCCGGCCTCGTCTGGCGCGTGTTCGAGGACAAGGGCGATACAACGCAGCCGGTCATCATCACGCGCTCCAACAGCCCCAGTCCAAGCTTCACCCTCGCGCCGGGCAACTACATCGTGCATGTCGCCTATGGGTTTGCCAGTGCCTCGAAGCGCATCACGGTGCAAAGCGGCAGTCTCAACGAACGCCTCGTGGTGAGCGCAGGCGCGCTTCGCCTGAAGGGTGCTGTCGGCGAAAGCCCGATTGCGCCGAACCGCCTGAGCTTCTCCGTCTACGTGCCGGAAGCGCAGAACTCCGAAGGACGGCTCGTCATCGCCAATGCCAAGCCGAACGACATGATCCGCCTGCCCGAAGGCACTTACCACGTGGTTTCCACCTATGGCGATGCGAACGCCATTATGCGCAGCGACCTGAAGGTCGAATCCGGCCGCGTGACCGAGGCGACGCTGAACCATCGCGCCGCCACCGTCACGCTCAAGCTCGTCGGCTCCGCAGGCGGCGAGGCTTTCGCGGGCACGACCTTCAGCGTGCTCACCCCCGGCGGCGACGTGATCCGCGAGGCCATCGGCGCTTTTCCGTCAGTCACGCTTGCGGAAGGCGACTACGTGCTGATCGCCCGCCACGAGGGCAAGGTGTACACGAAGGAGTTCAAGGTCGAGAGCGGCCTCGACCGGGATATCGAAGTTCTCGTGACACCCAATCCCTGAACCTTTCCGGTTTCCTGGTGTTGACCGATCACCAATTCGGTCGCGCCTGACCTGCCCAATCCCCCAAGGCGTGACCTTGAGAGGGATGAAGCTCATGAAAATTTCAGACATCATGACTCGTAATGTGCGCGTGGTCGCTCCCGAGCGGACGATCCAGGAAGCCGCGCGGCTCATGGACGAGATGAATGTGGGCGTTCTACCCGTCTGCGACGGGCGCCGCCTGCGCGGCATGGTCACCGATCGCGACATCACCGTGCGCGCGACCGCTGCGGGCCTGCCTCCCGATACGACGCGCGTTCGCGACATCATGTCGGACAATGTGTGGTGGTGCTTCGACGACGACGATGTCGGCCATATCGTGCAGCTGATGAGCGATCACCAGATTCGCCGCCTGCCTGTCGTCGATCATGACAAGCACCTCGTCGGTATCGTCGCCCTGGGCGACATCGCGACCGACAGCGAGGGCGACGCTTCGCGCGCCCTGAGTCGAATTTCCACCCCATCCGAGCCGGATCGTTCAGGCACACCGACGAGCATGCGTGCGGACCAGACCCGCCGAGGCGGCGAGTCCCGTCTGACCGGCGACGAGCGGCGCGAGCTTAATCGACGCATGCAAAGCGACGATGATGAATCACATCATCGCCCGTATGATTATCGTGAACACGGCAGACGCGGTGGCTCCCGGCGAGACGAAAGGCGTGGCGGCGTCGAGTTCCGCTTCCGCGATGAGGACGACGTGCGCGCCGCGTTCGGCAGCTTCGGCTATCCTAGCGAGGAGAACATGCGCGACGCCCGCATGCGCGGCGGCTTCGGTGGTGACGGCTATCAGAGCTACGGCGATGAATATGCCGGTCGCGGTTCCGCCGGTCGCGGCTATCGCCCCAAGCGCTATGGCGCTTYCACCATCACCGGCGACCGCGCCCGCCCCGRCGACGACAGCAGCGAGAACGACCGCCGCATGCAGGACCGCGAGCGCACATGGTCTCTCGTGAACGAGCGTCGCGACCACAGCAATTACGGTGTCGGCCCCGGCAACACCCGCTTCGGCAACGACGCCACCGCCAGCCGCGGCGAAGTGCGCCGCGACGATCATCGCGGACGCGGACCGCGCAACTACCAGCGCTCCGACGACCGTATCCGCGAGGATGTGAACGAGCGTCTCAGTGACGATGTGCGTGTTGATGCATCCGAGATCGAGGTGACGGTGCAAGGCCGAGAGGTGACACTCACCGGCACCGTGCGCGACCGCAATGAGAAACGCTGGGCCGAGGATATCGTGGAGGCGGTGGCAGGCGTGAGCCATGTGCAGAACAATCTGCGCGTGGGCCAGACGCAGGGCCAGCGCACGACTAGCACGGAAGCCGGCGATGCCACTGCGGTCGCCGGCAAACCCGGCAGCGATACGGCAGGAACTTCGTCGGGCGCAGCTTCTAGTGGACGCAAGACAGGACGTCAGCAGCAGACGAGCTGAGAGCTTTTTCCCATAATCTGCTCTCATCCTGAGAAGCAGACATAGTCTGCGTCTCGAAGGAGGCTCCAGAGCGTACTGGGCGATCCTTCGAGACGGTCGCTACGCGACCTCAGATGAGGGCAGAGTATCCTGAAACGAAAAAAGGCGGCGCCTCCTTCACGGAAGCGCCGCCTTTGTTCATTCGCAGTTCGGAAACCTTACGCCACCGTCCCCGCCACTACATGCTGCCCGTCGAGCGTAGCGTGGCCTTCCGGCTCCGACACGGCTTTCGCGGCGCTTCTGCGGTCCGGCGTGATGGCCTCTGCGGCGAGCGCCTTCAGCGCGTCGTCGAGCGACATGGACTTCTGGTCCGGGCTGCCGAGGCGGCGGATCGAGACGGTGCGTTCGGCCGCTTCCTTGCGGCCCACCACGAGAAGCACTGGCACCTTCACCAGTGAATGCTCGCGGACCTTGTAGTTGATCTTCTCGTTGCGAAGATCGGCTTCCACGCGCAGGCCTGCTGCTTCAGCTGCGTTCACCACTTCCATGGCGTAGTCGTCGCCCTCGGAGGTGATGGTGGCGACCACCACTTGCGYCGGCGCGAGCCAGAGCGGGAAGTGGCCGGCGAAGTGCTCGATCAGGATGCCGGTAAAGCGCTCCATGGAGCCGCAGATCGCGCGGTGCACCATGACGGGTGTTTTCTTCTGGCCGTCCGCATCGACGTAGAACGCGCCGAAACGCTCCGGCAGGTTGAAGTCCACCTGTGTGGTGCCGCACTGCCAGTCACGGCCGATGGCATCGCGCAGCACGTATTCGAACTTCGGCCCGTAGAACGCGCCCTCGCCCGGATTGATCGAGGTCTTGATGCGTCCGCCGGACTGGTCCTCGATCTGCTTCAAGACGCGGGTCATCACGTCTTCCGCGTGATCCCACATCTCGTCGGTGCCGACGCGCTTCTCGGGCCGCGTGGAGAGCTTCACGACGATCTCGTCGAAGCCGAAATCGGCATAGGTCGAGAGAATGAGATCGTTGATCTTCAGGCACTCGGCGGCAAGCTGATCTTCCGTGCAGAAGATATGCGCGTCGTCCTGCGTGAAACCGCGCACGCGCATCAGGCCGTGAAGCGCGCCAGACGGCTCATAGCGATGCACGTTGCCGAATTCAGCGAGGCGCAGCGGCAGGTCGCGATACGACTTCAAGCCATGCTTGAAGATCTGCACGTGGCCGGGGCAGTTCATCGGCTTGATCGCGAAGACGCGCTCGTCCTCGGTCTGCGTCGCGAACATGTTCTCGCGATACCAGCCCCAGTGACCTGACGTTTCCCAAAGAGCCTTGTCGAGGATCTGCGGCGCGTTCACCTCCTGATAGGTGCCCTTCAGGCGGCGGCGCATGTAGGAAATCAGCTCCTGGAACACCGTCCAGCCCTTCGGGTGCCAGAACACGACGCCCGGCCCCTCCTCCTGGAAGTGGAACAGGTCCATCTCGCGGCCCAGGCGGCGGTGATCGCGCTTCTCGGCCTCTTCGAGCTGGCGAATGTAATTGTCGAGATCCTCCTGGCTTGCCCAGGCGGTCGCGTAGATGCGGGTGAGCATCGCGTTGTTCGAGTCGCCGCGCCAATAGGCGCCCGCCACCTTCATGAGCTTGAAGGCGTTGCCGATCTTGCCCGTGGAGGACATGTGCGGACCCCGGCAGAGATCGAACCAATCGCCCTGGAAATAGATTTTCAGATCCTGACCCGCCGGAATCGCGTCGATGAGCTCGATCTTGTAGGTCTCGCCCTTGTCCTTGAAGACCTGCTTGGCCTTGTCGCGGCTCCAGACTTCCTTCGTGAAGGGCTTATCGCGCGCGATGATCTCGCGCATCTTCGCCTCGATGGCGGGGAAGTCTTCCGGTGTGAAGGGCTCGTTGCGGGCGAAGTCGTAATAGAAGCCGTTCTCGATCACGGGACCAATGGTCACCTGCGTTCCGGGGAAAAGCTCCTGCACCGCCTCGGCCAGCACGTGCGCGGCATCGTGCCGGATCAGCTCCAGCGCGCGCGGGTCCTCGCGGTTCAAAAATTCGATCTTGGCATCCGTGGTGATCGGATCGGCAAGGTCGGTCACCGTGCCGTCGAGCGCCATGGCGACGGTGCGCTTGGCGAGGGACTTGGCGATGCCTTCCACGATCTCGCGACCGGAGATGCCGGGGGGAAACTGGCGCTGGGCGCCATCGGGAAATGTCAGGGTAATCATCGATAAGGATCTCCTGGCTCACTCCTGCCAACGGAGCAGGTAAGCGGGGGCCGACGGTTTGTTGGATAGGGCGAAATCAGCCGCCGTCAGGTTCGACCGGATCGCAGGTGATCGCAGGGGGATTTTTCGGCGCGTTCACGCCCCGCCAGCGACCATAGGCCCACGGCTTATACCAGGCCGAGCCTTCGGGCAATGTTTCAGGAACATTGTCGATGCCATGGGTGCCAAAGGGCCCGCAGCGGCAGATGCGGGCAAAACCCATCCACCCGCCCGGCCAGAAGCCGTATGTCTGGATCGCCTCGTCGGTGTATTCGGAGCAGGACGGCAGGTGCCGGCACTGGCGGCCGATCAGCCCGGAGAGGCTGAGCTGGTAGCCCCGGATCGCCCAATGCGCCGCCTGCTGGACCGGGCTCGGCATCTTAAGATCCGCTTCCCCGCTTGGCCTCGATCTGGCCGAGCGCATCCGCCACAGCGTCGAAGGTGAGCAGGATCGAGGCATGACGGGCCTTGTACTCGCGCAGGGGCTCCAGAAGGCTCAACTCCTGCCACTTGCCGGAAGGTGGCTCGCCGTTTTCCTTGAGAACACGAATGGCCACCTCGCGAATCCGGAGTAACTCTTCGGCGCTGGAGCCGATGACATGCCGACCCATGATGGCCGAGGTTGCCTGACCGAGAGCGCACGCTTTCACATCGTGGGCGAAGGCCGTTACGATGTTTCCATCCACTTTGATGTCAACCGTGACCGTTGAGCCACAGAGCTTCGAATAGGCCGTTGCGGAGGCGTCAGGGGCCTCTAATCGTCCTAAGCAGGGAATATTCGCCGCAAGCTCTAGGACATGACGGCTATAGATATCATTCAGCATTTCAGGTTATGACTTTACGCATGGGAACGCGTGTCGCGTTTCTATCATATAAATATCATAACCGAACTTCGCGATGGGGCAGTGTGTTGGCTTATACGGAAGGCGGGAGTGACTCGTCGGAAGCGCTCTGCTTCCCCTAGCGTAGTAGTTCGAAAGAGAGGCTCCACATGGAAGATGTGGTTAAGTCCTTGTCCCCGCGCCTGGTATCAGTCGCCGACAAGCATGTAGACCGCCCGACCCGGGAGGAGGCCGAAGCGGCCGTCCGCACCCTGCTTCGTTGGGCCGGAGACGATCCGCAGCGCGAAGGCCTGCTGGACACCCCGAAACGCGTCGCCAAAGCGTTCAAGGAACTCTATTCGGGTTATCACGATGACCCGAAGGACGTTCTGAACAAGATCTTCGCCGAGGTAGAAGGCTACGATGACATCGTGCTCGTGCGCGACATCCCCTTCTACTCCCATTGCGAGCACCACATGGTGCCCTTTTACGGCATGGCGCACATCGCCTATTACCCGACGAAGGGTGTCGTGGGGCTCTCCAAGCTCGCGCGTCTGGTCGAAGTCTATGCCCGTCGTCTCCAGACCCAGGAGACCATGACGGCGCAAATCGCCACGGCCATGGTCGAGGCCCTCGAGCCGCGCGGCGTAGCCGTGATGATCGAGGCCGAGCACATGTGCATGTCCATGCGCGGCGTGCAGAAGGCTGGCGCCATGACGCTCACCACCCAGTTCACCGGAATCTTCAAGGACGATCCCACCGAGCAGGTGCGCTTCCTCACCCTCGTGAGGCACGGCAGGACCTGAGCCTGATCTCGGCTTCGGACGCCCTTTCCAAGGTTCGAATATCTCTCACCTCATCCTGAGGGCCTGCGCGGCAGGCGTCTCGAAGGATCATCCAGCGATCTCTGGAGCTTTCTTCGAGATGTCTTTAACGCGGCTCCTCAGGGTGAGGTTTTCGTATAATGTGCGGCGCTGCTGCCTCCTTATCGAGAGACCTCCCATGTGCGCGTCCTGCCCCAGCCCCTTCCCTGCTCCCGGTTCCAAAGCGGAACTTGAAGAAGGGACCGCCCTCACCCCACGTTTCGGTGCCGACGGGCTCGTGACCTGCGTCACGACGGATTCAGAAACCGGTGAGCTGCTGATGGTGGCGCATATGAATGCCGAGGCTCTCGCCAAGACCGTCGAGACCGGCGAGGCCTGGTATTGGTCGCGCTCGCGCGGGGAACTCTGGCACAAGGGCGCCACGAGCGGCCAGATCCAGACGGTCCTGGAGATACGGGTGGATTGCGACCAGGACGCCCTGTGGCTCAAGGTTCAGGTCGCGGGCGATGGCGGCTGCTGTCATACCGGCCGCCGCTCCTGCTTCTACCGCAAGGTGGAAACTGCGGATGGCAAGCCCCGGCTCGTTCAGGGCTGAATGGCTCCCATACGTCAATGAAGGGGTGAAAATCGCCGAGGGGCCCGCTAAAAGCCCTGTCATGACACGACGCGATCTCCTCCCGGCCCGGGCGGCCACGAGCGCCCTCTTCTTCGTCAATGGCTTCGGTATCGGCACCTGGGCGGCGCAGCTTCCCCGGTTCAAGGCCGAGCTAACTTTAAGCGACGGGCAGCTCAGCCTCGGCCTCCTGGCCTTCGCCCTCGGCGCGGTAGCACTGATGCCGGTGATGGGCTGGGCCATCACTCATATCGGCAGTCGGGCAACCACGCTCGCCGCGGCCTTTGCCTTCACCGCTGCGCTTCTCCTGATCGGCCTGTCCCCGTCGCTGACCTTCTTCGTCGCGGCGGCGCTTCTGGCAGGCGCGTGCAACGGCACCATGGACATCGCCATGAACACCAACGCCACCGTGGTCGAGAAGGCCTGGGGCTCTGCCATCATGTCGTCGTTTCACGCCTATTTCAGCTTGGGCGGCTTTGCGGGCGCGGCCCTATCGGGGCTGCTGATCTGGCTCGGCTTCGGAATCTTCGCTACGCTCCTCATCTCCTGCCTCGGCATGGCGCTGGTTGCGCTCATAGCCGCCTTCGGCATGATCGGTGAGAAGGACCGTGCCCCTGAAGGCCATGGCTTTGCCATTCCGCGTGGGCCCGTCGTCATCGTCGCGGTGCTCGCCATGTTCTGCTTCATCGTGGAAGGCGCCATGGTCGATTGGACGGCGATCTATCTGCAAACGGTGGGCGAAGCGACCGAGGAGCGGGCCGTCATGGGCTTTGCGGCTTTCTCCATCGCCATGACCATCTGCCGCTTCTTGGGCGATGCCATCGTGAATCGGATCGGTCGCGGCCGCATCGTGCAGTTGGGCGCCGCGCTGGCCGGTCTGGGATTGCTCCTGGCGATCCTCCTGCCGCAGCCGCTTCCCGCCACCATCGGCTTCCTGCTGGTGGGCTTCGGGCTCGCCAACGTCGTGCCTGTACTCTTCAGCACGGCGGCCCAGATGAAGGGTATTGCGCCAAGCATGGGCGTCGCCATGGTGGCGACTTTGGGCTACGGCGGCTATCTCGGAGGCCCACCGCTCATTGGGTTCGGCGGCGATCTTTTCGGCCTTCGCACCATGTTCGGCGTGCTGATCCTGCTCTGCCTCGTCATCATCATTTTGTCGCAGCGAGCCCTTCGAGCTCCTACTGTTCAGTTTTCGTCAACATGACCTAATTGAAACTGTAAGGCACGTTTCATCGGACCTTTACCCAGACTGGGTACGATCCGCATGAACGGCTTGGAGTGACGCGATGTTGTGGGACGGCATTGCCCGGCGCAGCGCTGGGGCTGGAGGCGGCGGYGGTGTGGTGGAGATCAAGCAGCCGCACGAGCGGGACCCCCGCGCCAAGGTAAAGATCGGCCTGGCGCTCGGCGGCGGTGCCGCCAGGGGCTGGTCCCATATCGGCGTGCTGCGGGCTCTGGCGGAGGCCGGCATTGCGCCCGATGTGATCGCGGGCTGTTCCATCGGCGCCGTGGTGGGTGGCTGTTATGCCGCTGGAAAGCTCGACGAGCTGGAAGCCTTCGCCCTGTCGCTCACCAAGCGGCGGGTGATGGGTCTGCTCGATTTCCATTTCAGCGGCGCGGGCCTGATCGCGGGCGGGCGCCTCCAGCGCCTTCTTGATCAGGATCTCACGGACCGGCGCGTGGAATCGCTGCCGATCAAGTTCTGCACCATCGCCACTGAGCTCATGAGCGGCCACGAAATCTGGCTGACGCGCGGGCCGCTCGTCCAGGCCATGCGCGCATCCTATGCGCTGCCGGGCATGTTCGATCCGGTCATGATCGGCGGGCGCTGGCTCATGGACGGCGCTCTCGTGAACCCGATCCCGATCACCGCCGCCCGCGCGCTCGGCGCGGACCTCGTCATCTGCGTCAATCTCAACGGCGAGGTGCGCGTGCGCGGCACGGTGATCCAGTCCTATGACGCCGAGACCAGCGACGAGACGGAGATCGAGGAAGCGATCCAGGATGCGCCGCGCCGCTGGGGCATTTTCCCCGCTGCCCGCGCGGACAAACCGCGTCGTCCCAACGCGCCAGGCATGGCGACCGTGATGGTGGATGCCTTCAACATCACGCAGGACCGGATCGCGCGCTCGCGCCTTGCGGGCGATCCGCCCGACATCATGGTTGCGCCGAAGCTCGCGAAGATGGGTCTGTTCGAGTTCCACCGCGCGCAGGAATGCATTGCTCTGGGACGGCAGGCCACGGAACGCGCCCTGCCGGATATTCGAGAACTGCTTCAGGAAGCGCAGGCAACCTGATCAAGCCGTCGCGATATATTCCTTGATGGCCTGCGTCTCCGCCTCAATCTCTTCGAGGCGCAGCTTCACCACGTCGCCGATGGAGATGATGCCGACGAGGCTTCCGCCCTCCACCACCGGGATGTGCCGGAACTTCTGCTGCGTCATCAGCTCCATCACCTCGTTGATGGCGGTTTCGCCCGTGCAGGTGAACACCTGCTGAGTCATGTATTGAGAGATCGGCAGCTCCAGCGCGCCCGCGCCTTGAGACGCTACGGCGCGCACGATGTCGCGTTCGGAGACGATACCCGAAACGGGCTTGCTTCCATCCACCACCAGCAACGCGCCGATCCTGCGCTCCGATAGAATCTTGGCCGCTTCGCCCAAGGAGCGGTCGGGTTCGATCGAGACGACGTTGCGCCCTTTCAGCGAGAGGATTCGATTGACGATCATATTGTCCCTCCGATTGCGCAGAGGCGAAGAACCGTCAGCCTTCGCACCCGCTAGGTGACGTCAGAGCTCTGCCGAGGCAGCGCGCCCTGCGTCAGTTGGGAGAATGATCCGGGCAAACCATGGCGCTTTCAAGCCGAGATGCGACGAGATCGCGCAGGGATCGGATCGATCCAGGGGAAGAGGAAGAGACCGGCGAGGAAGCCGCCCACATGCGCCTCCCAGGCGATGTTGCCCTCCGCGAGGCCCACCGGCTCGACGAAGGCGAAGAGATAGTTCGTGGCGAACCACACCCCGATGAAGACGAGGAAGGACCGGTTGCCGAGAATTTCGACGAGGGGCTGTCGCGGCCGCTCATGAGGCTGGGCCAATCGCCCCTCCCAATGCCACGTGGCGGGAGCGAAGACGAACCAGGAGGCCGCACCCATGAGGCCGGAGACCGCTCCCGACGCGCCGATCATCGGAAAGATCTGGACCGGGTTCATGAAAGCATAGAACAGGGCGCCCGCCACGGCCGAGACAGCGGCGAGGAGCAAGAACCGCCACACCCCGACACGCCGCGCGATGGGCGTCCCGAAAGCCGCGAGCCAGACGCTGTTCAGGAGAAGATGCACCCAAGAGCCGTGGAGAAAGGCGTGGGTGATCGCCGTCAGGGGATGGCCCTCTCCATCCGCCAGAACGAACTGGGCCAGAGCCTCCAGCGATTCGATCGATTCGCCCGGCGCGCTCTCCTGCAGGTGCCGCACCACCTCTTGGATCTCGACGCCCCCATAGGCGACGGCCCAGCGGGCAGGAATAACTGCCCATTCGAAAACCAGCTCGATATCCGTCTCCTGGGAGAGGAACATGCGAAGCAGATGGATGCCTGCGAGGACCAGGATGCTGATGGTAACGACGGGCGGCAGGTTGAAAACCGGCTCGCGCAGGCGGGATTGAGAAGAGGGCATGGACAACTTTTTCATTGGCTGTCAGCATGGGGGCAAATGAGCTGGCAGCAAGCAAGATAATTCTTGGGCCTAGCTCCTAATGTGGCCCGCATTTCAAGCAAAACCAGACGGTTAGCGCCACGAGTCCTTCCCCTAGAGGAAGGCATTCCTTCCTAAACGTAGCCTTATTAATTTTTTGTTAACCATAAAGGAACCAATGAGGGGCGCGACGCGTTAACTCACCTTTTACTTTCCGCTTGAGCCGTAAATGCAACCATGTCAGTTTGGTTAAAAGAACGTTAAACCGGCTGGTGGGGCATGCGGTACATTAATTTCAAGAACGGCGCTTTTTGCGGAAAGAATGAGAAGTTTTTGAGTTCGGGCACTTTCATTACGGCAGCCTTTGCAACCCTTCTGATGGTCTTCACGGCCTCGGCCGTTCAGGCGCAGACCGTGGCTTCCCTGCCCGTTTCCAGCAACGCGATCAGGAGCGTGGGCGCCGCCAAGCCGCTTCTGGGCTGGACGAAGTTCTGCGAAAGCCATCCCGCCGAATGCGCCGTCGATGTGACCGAGCCCGAACTCGTCGAGCTGACCCCCCAGGTCTGGAAGAACATCGTAGCAGTTAACCAGCGCGTGAACACATCGATCAAGGCCGTGACCGATGCCGACCATTTCGGCGTCGTGGACACCTGGGGCTTCCCGGATGACGGCCGTGGCGATTGCGAGGACTTTCAGCTGCTCAAGCGCCGCATCCTCGTCGAGAACGGCCTTCCTCGCCGCGCCATGCGCATGGCCGTCGTGATCGACGAGCTGGGCGAAGGCCATGCGGTTCTCGTAGTCCGCACCAACCGGGGCGACTACATCCTGGACAACAAGACGTCCTCGATCCTGCCCTGGGGCCGTACCGGCTATGTCTATATCAAGCGCGAGAGCCAGGACACCGTCGGCTGGGTGTCGCTCGGCGGCATCGCCACCTCGCCGACCACGACCGCGAATCCCTAAAACAAAACCGGCATGTTCGCGCCGGTTTCAATCCCCTGAATTCCATGCATGAGGCGGGTCAGTCGATCCGCCTCATTCCGTTTGAGAACCGCTTCCAGTTCGACACGTAGCTCTGCGCCGAGCGCCGCAGCTGCTCGATGGCGGCCTCATCGAGCACCCGGATCGCCTTGGCCGGCGCGCCGACGATCAGCGAATTATCCGGAAACTCCTTACCCTCGGTCACCAGCGCATTGGCGCCCACCAGGCAGTTCGCGCCGATACGGGCATGGTTGAGCACGGTCGCCCCCATGCCGATCAGCGAATTGTCGCCGATGGTGCAGCCATGCAGGATCGCCTTGTGGCCGATGGTGCAGCCTTCGCCGATGGTGAGCGGTGCGCCCATATCCGTATGGAGCACGGCCGCTTCCTGGATATTGCTGGCGTCGCCGATATCGATCAGCTCATTGTCGCCGCGTAAAACGGCCCCGAACCAGATGCCTACATCGATCCCAAGGCGCACCTTGCCGATCACATGAGCGTCGGGAGCAATCCAGTACTGCCCATCCTCGGGGAGAATGGGGGCGACGTCATCGAGGCTGTAGATCGGCATCGGCGGTCCCTGTCCGGAGGCAGCTGAGCCCCGGCAGGGACCCCGCCGCGAAAATGTGCCTTTTAGTCCTCGAGATCCGTATCGAGGATGGCCATGGTGAAGTTGAAGGAACGGTCGCCGTCCTCGTCGTCGACGAAGAGCACGCCCAGGAATTCCTCACCAACATACACTTCCGCCGAGTCGGTCTTCTTGGGGCGACCGACAACACGGATCGAGTGGTTCGCAAAGGTCTGGCGCAGGTAACGCTCGACTTTCGCCATCTCCGTTTTATCCACTACACGTCCTTTCAAAGTTACACGGATGCAGCACTTGCCACGCCCGGCAAACGCGGGCAAGCGGGGTTAGGTCCAAAGCCTGGTCACTATCCCCTTCAGATCCCTTCCATCTCGGACAGAAGGTGGTCCATGGAGCGGGCGGGCTCGGCACATCCGGCGGTGCCAATGACCTTGGCCGGAACGCCGGCCACCGTGGCGTTATGGGGAACGGGCTTGAGCACGACCGAGCCTGCGGCGATTCTCGCGCAATGGCCGATCTCGATATTGCCGAGGATCTTGGCCCCCGCCCCGATCAACACGCCGTGCCGGATCTTGGGATGCCGGTCGCCGCGCTCCTTGCCGGTGCCGCCAAGCGTCACACCCTGGAGAATGGAGACGTCGTCCTCGACGACCGCCGTCGCGCCTACCACGAGGCCYGTGGCGTGATCGAGGAAAATGCCGCGTCCGATCCTGGCCGCCGGGTGGATATCGGTCTGGAACGTGTCGGAGGAGCGGCTCTGGAGGTAGAGCGCGAAATCCTGCCGCCCCTGGTTCCACAGCCAATGGGCCAGGCGGTGCGTCTGGATGGCATGGAAACCCTTGAAGTAAAGCAGCGGCTCGACGGCCCGCGACACGGCGGGATCACGGTCGAGCACGGCGTTGATATCGGCCCGGAAGGATTCGCCGATGCTCTTGTCCCGATCGGCGGCTTCCATGAACACCTGCTCGATGATGTCGGCGGGCATGGCTCTGTGGTTGAGGCGGGAGGTGACCCGATGAATGACCGCCGCTTCCAGGCTCGGCTGGTTCAGGATGGCAGTGAGGACGAAGCCGCCCAGCGCAGGCTCGCTCTTGACGATCGCCTCGGCCTCGCTGCGCAGGCGGTCCCAGATGGGATCGACCTTTCCGGCCAGGAAATCCGGCGATCCAGCCTTCAAGCGGCTCTGTGTCATGCTAATCTCCCTGCCGGCCCAGCTTTCGCTTAGCGCATCGAATGGATCCCAAAAGTGCATTCCACTTTTGGGTCCGATGCTCGATAGATAATAAGCCCTTGCTCCTTCCCACAGATCCAATCAACCCCATGACCGCATCTTTTTCAGACATCCATCCCAAGCTTGCCGTCTCGGTGGATGGCAGTGTCGCAACGCTCGCCATCGACAACCCGGCCAAGCACAACGCCCTCGATCTCGGGATGTGGCAAGCCCTGCCGGGCATCATCGCGGAGCTCGACCGCGACCCCGACATCCACGTCATCGTCCTGCGGGGTGCGGGCGCCGAATCCTTCGCATCGGGCGCCGATATCAGCGAGTTCTCGACGGTTCGGGCCAATGCCGAAGGCGGGCGGCATTACGAGGCGATCAACGAGGCGGCCTTCTGGGCGTTGGCCCATTGCTCGAAACCGGTGATCGCCATGATTAGGGGCTTCTGCCTCGGCGGCGGCTTCGGGCTCGCCCTCTCCTGCGACCTGCGCATCGCTTCGGAGACCGCCATCTTCGGCATTCCCGCCGCGCGCCTCGGGGTCGGCTATCCGCCCGGTGCCATGAAGCTGGTGACCGCTGCGGTCGGTGCGCCTGCGGCCAAGGACCTGTTCTACACCGCACGCCGCATCGGAGCCGAGGAGGCACTACGCCTCGGCGTCCTCCAGCGCGTGGTGCCCGACGGCCAGTTGGAAGACATCGTTCTCGCCCTCGCCCAGGACATCGCGGCGAATGCTCCGCTGACGATCCGCGCCGCGAAGGCCGCCATCGACGCGTCGATGGGCATCGCGCATCCCAATATCGATCCTGTTGCCCTGGCGGACCAGTGCTTCGACAGCGCGGATGCGGTCGAGGGGAGAAAGGCGTTCCTGGAAAAACGTAAGCCCGTCTTCACGGGCCGCTGAGATCAGCGGCGGTAGACGAAATACCGCCCTTCAGGAACGCCGGTCTTCGACGAGATATCCGTGCATCCCGGGAGATCGAAAGCCCTATCGCCGAGAATGAGTCCGCCGGGCATCAGGAGCTTTGCGAGCAGCGGAGAAAGGCGCAACGCCACTTCGCGATTGGCATCCTCGTTGCCGGTGCCGATGTCGATGTGAATCAAAGCGGCGGAGCCTTCTCCGAACCGCGCGATGAAGGCGGGCAAGGTCTCGAACACATCGCCGATGAAAAGATATCGTTCAGGCGGAATGCAATCGGGATGCGCTGCGACAGCGCGCTCGAACACATAAATCTCACGCCCCGGCATCCTCAAGCGCATGTGATCGTAGGTGCGCCCGTTACCGAGACCGACCTCCAGCACGAACCCATCCGGCGCGATCTCTCGCGCGGCCCAGTCGAGCAAATCTCGCTGAGCGGTCAAACGCCGGATCGCGCTGTCGAGACGTGTCATATGCGGTTCCTTTGCCGGTGGATCGGGGAGATGCGATACGCAATTCAACGCCAAGGCTCAAGGACGGTGCTTCAGGAACTCCAGCACGCCCTGCTTGTGAACCTTGTCGCCCACGGCGAGGTTGTGATCGCGTCCGGGAATGTCGAGCGCTGTCGCATTGGGCAGGAGCTTTGCGAGTTCGGGGCCAGAGCCGGAAACATCGTCCTTCGTGCCCACCGCCACCAAGGTCGGCAGCGTGATCGAGGCCACCTCCTCCCGCGTCAGCGCTTGGCGCGAACCGCGGATGCAGGCGGCGAGCGCCTTAAGGTCGCAGCCGTTCTGTTCGGCGAAGGCGCGGAACATGCGCTGCATCGGATCGGTGAGATCGGCAAGCGAAGGCACCTCCATGGCATCCGCGATGCCGAGCGGCAGGCCGACCCCTTCGACGAGGTGGATGCCGAGGCCGCCCAGAATCACCGAGCGCATGCGCTCGGGCGCCGCCAGCGCCATATGCGCCGTGATGCGCGCCCCCATGGAATAGCCCATCACGTCGGCGCGCTCGATCCCGAGATGATCGAGAAGGCGCGTGCCATCCTCCGCCATGCGGTAGGAATGGTAATCGTCGGGATTATAGAGCTTGTCGCTCTCCCCATGCCCGCGATTGTCGAACGCGATCACACGATACCCCTCGCGGGTCAGCGTCTTTACCCAGAGCGTGTTGACCCAGTTCACCGCATGGCTCGATGCGAAGCCGTGAATGAGCAGGATCGGATCGCCCTGCCCCTCATGGGCCGGAACGTCGATATAGGCGATGCTGACGCCGTTGGAATTGAAGTAGCGCATGGGACCGGGAGATCTGAGACCGGGAAATCTGGTGGTTGTCGGATGCGCCGCAAACTACGCACCCGCCCTCCTTTATGCAATCGCCCTCCGCAGGAACCAGCCCCGCAGGACCGTGTCAGGCCGCGAGGCAAGGGCAACACCATGTCAAAAACCGTTTTCAGATCGCCATCACCGTCCCCGCCAAGGCCGGATCGCCGCTCCGAGCCCGAAATTTTTGCTCTAGGCGCATGGCGCTTCGGCCATTATGGTGCGCGCAAATTTCATCGGTTCAGAGCAGGGCAATGGCTGACAAAGGCACACCCCACTTCCACAACGACCTGGGCGTTCCCGTCATCACCGTGGGCTCGAAGGAGTTCATGTGCATCGGGGCGAAGCCTCCGTTCGACCACCCGCACATCTTCATCGACATGGGCTACGACAACGAGACGATCTGCTCGTATTGCTCGACCCTGTTCAAGTACGACCCATCCCTGAAGGCCGACGAAGCCCGCCCGGCGGAATGCGTCTGGGAGCCGGACTTCGCGACCTCCGATTCCTCCCGGTAAGGTGTCGGGCCTCTCGATCGCCATCGTCGGCGCCGGAATCGGCGGCCTGACGGCGGCTCTGGCCCTGGCCCGTCAGGGCCACGCGATTACCCTTGTGGAGCGGCGCACCGGCTTCAGCGAAGTCGGCGCCGGGCTCCAGCTTTCCCCCAATGCCAGCCGCCTCCTGATCAGGCTTGGGCTTGGCCCGGCCCTGCGGCGCGTGGCGACGACGCCCGACCGCGTGGTGGTGCGCAAGATCGGCACGGCTCAGGAAATCGGTGAGATCGCGCTGGGCCCCTACATGCAGCAGCATTATGAGGCCCCCTATTGGGTGGTCCATCGCGCCGATCTCCAGACGGCCCTGTTGGACGCCGTGCGCTCGGACCCCGCGATCCGCCTCGTCATGGGGCGCAAGGTCGAGAACGTGCAGCCCGGTCCCGATCACGTGGAACTCTCCCTGTATTCCTCCGGCGGAGCCACGGAGACGCTGAGGGCGGATCTGGTCATCGGCGCGGATGGCATCTGGTCCCGGGTGCGGAAGGCGGCAGGCGACGAGAAAGTCCCCGAATTCCACGGCTATATCGCATGGCGGGCCACCTTCGACCGCCGTAATGCTCCCAAGGAACTCGCCGGCAACGAGACTGGCCTCTGGCTCGGGCCGCAGGGCCATGTGGTGCATTATCCGATCTTCAGCGGGCACCTCGTCAACGTGGTCGCCATCGAGCGCGCCAAGCAGCCCGTCGAGGGCTGGGCAGCTCCCGGACGGTCCGAGGACCTTCTGGCCCATTACCGCTCCGCGGCCCCTGTCCTTCGCGATCTCCTGAGCAAGCCTCAGGAATGGCTGCAATGGTCCCTGTTCTACCACCCCATCCGGCGGATGGCGCAGGGACGCGTTGCCCTGCTCGGCGATGCCGCCCATCCGGTCCTGCCCTTCCTCGCCCAGGGCGCGGCGCTCGCCATCGAGGATGCCGCGACCCTGGGAGCGGTTTTAGGCCGGGATGTCACGGATGTGGCCTCCGCCCTTTCCGCCTATGAAAACGCCCGCCTGGAGCGCGCCAGCCGCGTCCAGGCCGAGGCGCGGCGCAACGGGCGCATCTACCATGCAGGCAGCCTGATCTCGTTCGGCCGCGACAGGATCATGCGGCATCTCGGCCCCCAGGACATGGCCAAGCGCTACGACTGGATCTACGGCTTCCGCACCCCGGAATAAGGCCTTCCCAACAGCCCCGTTCAGCCCCGCACTTGCGCTTCGCCCCGGAGCCCGATAACCCTCATTCCTGATGCGGACGTGGCGAAACTGGTAGACGCAAGGGACTTAAAATCCCTCGGGCTATGCCCGTGCGGGTTCGACCCCCGCCGTCCGCACCAAATGGGCTCCACAGCGCTCGATAGCGCGCTGTCCCCAAGCTTCCAAAAGATTAGCCCCGAAGATACCGCCCTCATCTTTATGCCTTGGATCCTACCTCGGGAGGAAAGGCCGGGCGGGAGTGACAGAATCTATAATGGCTTGGCTCGTCGGATCCTCGACCGGAGACGAAAGCCATGGCTGCTCTCCCGAATTTCATCCGCTCGCTTCGCAACGAACAGAGCAACGATTACTGGCGTTACCATTTGAATACGCGGGACGGCGAGGGAGCCGTCGTCAGCTACAACTTCATGACATCGCCGCAGGGTGCGAACTGGTATGGCGATCCCAGCAATGGCTTCGCGCCGTATTCCGTCGCCGAAGTCGCGGCCACCGAGAGAGCGCTGCGGGAATATTCGAAAGTCGCCGACATCAAGTTCGTACGCGGTGCGTCGCAAGGCGAACAATTGATGTTCGGGCAGTTCAACATTCAGGGCGTGGGCGGCTATGCCTCCTACCCGCTCACCTATGTTCCGGACGGCACCCAATACGCATTGCAGCAGATCTACATTCACGCCAATTACGGCACGGAACACACGCAATACGGATACCTGACCCTGCTGCACGAGATCGGCCATGCGCTCGGCCTCAAACATCCGCATGAAGGGAATGCCAGACTGAGAGGCGGCGAGGACAGCTGGGTCAATACGGTGATGTCCTACAACAACACGTCTTCGGGCAACTTCAAGCTGGGTGCGCTCGACATCATCGCCGTTCAGAGCATCTACGGCCCGGCCAAGGCGCGCATGGGAGCGGATACGTACAAGTTCGGCGCCACGAAAGTCATCTGGGACGGCGGCGGGCGAGATACAGTCACCGCCTCTCACTTGCAGGAAAAAGTTTCGATCGACCTGACCGGCGGCAGTTGGAGCTATATCGGCGCGAAGGCTTCGTCCATCACGGCGGCCAATCAAGTCTGGATCGGGCATTTCACCGTCATCGAGAATGCGATCGGCGGCGCTGGCGGCGACAAACTACGCGGCAACGATGAAGCGAACCTCCTCGGCGGTCGAGGCGGCAACGATACGCTCATCGGATTGTCGGGCCGCGACAGGCTTTTCGGCGGCGCGGGAGCCGACACTTTCACTTTCAAGCGAGCGACCGACAGCACGGTCGAGACGACCGGACGCGATCTGATTGCCGATTTTTCCGCTAGGGAAGGCGACAAAATGGATTTGCGCAGCATCGACGCCCGCGCCGATTTCGGCGGAAACCAAGCTTTCAACTTCATCGGCAAGCACGCGTTCCACAACACGTCCGGCGAACTGCGCTACGACAGGGCAGCCGGTGGTGTGGTGGTCAGTGGCGACACGACTGGAGACAGTCAGGCGGATTTCGCTATCTTCATGAAGGGCGTCAGCAGCTTGGGCAAAGGCTACTTCCTGCTTTAACCTTCACTCGCCCTCCAGAAGCTTCTTCACCCGCTCGGCAAGGCTCGATGCGGCGAACGGCTTGGTGATCAGGTGAACGCCCTCGTCGAGCCGTCCATGATGGATGATGGCGTTGCGCGTGTAGCCTGTCGTGAACAGCACCTTGAGATCGGGACGAATCTTCAGCGCCTCATCCGCGACCATACGGCCGTTCATGGGGCCGGTGAGCACCACATCCGTGAAGAGAAGATCGATCTCGTCGCGATGATCCCGCAGGATCGCCAAGCCCTTCGGCCCATCCTCCGCCGAAAGCACGCGGTAGCCCGCATCCTCCAGAACGGAAATGGAAAACTCACGCACCATCTCCTCGTCCTCGACCACGAGAACGGTGCGGCCGGCGGCATGTGGATGCGGTACTGCCACTGGCTGGGTGACCGTTTCGCCGACCACTTCCGAACTCCGCAACACACGCGGGAAGTACAGTTTGACGGTCGTGCCCTGCCCCGGCTCCGAATAGATCGTGGTGTAGCCGCCCGATTGCCGCGTGAAGCCATAGACCTGCGCGAGACCGAGGCCTGTGCCCTTGCCGACCGGCTTCGTGGTGAAGAAGGGCTCGAACACCTGCGCCTTCACATCGGCCGTCATGCCCGTTCCCGTGTCGGAAACACTGACCATGACATATTGGCCCGCCCGGATCTCATTGCTGGTGCTGGCGGCATAGGCTTCGTCGAGATAGACATTCGCGGTCTCAAGGGTGAGCTTGCCGCCATCGGGCATGGCATCGCGCGCATTGACCGCGAGATTGAGGATCGCGCTTTCCAGCTGGTTCGGATCGGCTTCCGTACACCAGAGCCCTCCGGCCAGAACCGTCTCGATGGAAATGTTCTCGCCGATGGTGCGATGAAGCAGCTCCGACATGCCCGCCGCGATCTTGTTGAGATCGAGAACTTCCGGCTGCAAGGGCGACTGGCGCGAGAACGCCAGCAGACGATGGGTGAGCTGCGCCGCACGGCGCGCGCCTTCGACGGCGTTGTCGACATTGCGGATGAGCCGGGCATCGCCCGTAGTTTCGACGCGCCTGCGCAGCATGTCGAGATTGCCGGTGATGACGGTCAGGAGATTGTTGAAGTCGTGAGCGACGCCGCCGGTCAGGCGTCCCACCGCTTCCATCTTCTGCGCCTGGCGCAGCTGTGCCTCCGCCTTCTCGCGCTCGGCGAGAGCCTCGGCGATGCGCTGTTCGAGGGTTGCATTCCATTGACGAAGAGACGCTTCCGCCTGCTTCTCGCTGTCGATGTCGAGGCAGGCTACGACGCCGGACATGACCCGTCCCGCCTCGTCACGGATCGGGGCCGCCATGAAGCGCATCCAGGCCTTACGGCCATCGCCGCGCTGATAGAGCACCTCCATTTCGGCGCGCTCTTCCTGGCCGCGCAGCACACGCGACATCGGATATTCCTCTGCTTCCACCTGTCGTCCGTCGGGATGGTAACCAATCCACTCGCGATAGCTTTCCACGTCGGGAGACGGCAGGATGGCGTGGCCGAACAGGCGTTCCACTTGCGCGTTTCCGCCAAGCACGCGGCCGGATGGGGCTTCGGCGATCAGGATGCCGACGGGCACCGTATCGAGAATGGCCTGAAGGCGTCGTTCGCTCGCGGCGAGTGCCTCCTCGGTCCGTTTGCGCTCCGTGATGTCGATGATGATGCCCGGGAAGCGGGCCGGCTTGCCGTTTTCGTCATGATAGCAACGGCCCCGGGCGGAGACCCAACGGATCTTTCCTTCCGTGACCACGCGATACTCAGCGACATATTCACTGCCTTCTGTGAGCGCGCGCTGAATTTCTGAATTGGCCCTCGCGCGGTCTTCCGGATGCATGCCGGAAACATATTGACCGATCGGCGTTCCCATCACCCCGAGCGCCGGATCGACGCCGAAGAAGGTCGCGAACGCATCGTTCGTATAGACCCGATCATTGCGCACATTCCAGTCCCAGGTGCCGACGCCGCCTGCGGCATCCAGCGCGAAGCGAAGACGCTCCTCGCTGGCGCGAAGAGCTGCCTCCGCATCGTCGCGCTCGCGTTCGCGCTCATGCAGTTCCTTGGATGCGATCGCGAGGGCATCGCCCACATTCGCCATCTCGCTCAGGCGCGTGTCGAGCGCGGGAACCGGCTCGCCCCGGCCAAGCGCACCGGCACGCTGGGCCAGCATCGCCATAGGTGCCGTGATGTGGTGTCCGAACAGGAGCGCGAGCAAAGTGGACAGGGCCGCCAGCGCGGCGCCGAGCCATGCCAGATACCAGAGCGATCGCTGGAGCGGCGCGGAGAGTTCCGCGTCATTGATACCAATCGCCACGCGCCAATCGGACAGCTGGGAGCGCGCATAGGCGCCGAGCACCGCCTGACCGTCGATCGTGTGGCCTTGCCATGTCCCCTCTGCGTTTTTCGTGTACTCCAGCAGATCGGGCGTCGCGGATTTCCCCACGAACTCCTCATGCCGGAAATTGCGCGCGAGGATCGCCCCTTTGCGCTCGATGACGGCAACCGTCCAGGTTTCAGGAAGGCGTTCCCGCGTCGTGAGCCTGCGGATCCGCTCGACTGAACCGCTCACCGACAGAAGATAAGCGACTTCGCCATTGCGCATGACAGGCATGGTGACGGCGTAAAGGGGCTGCCCCGACACGGCACCGTTGAACAGATCCGCCACAACAGGTCGCTTGAGATCGATTGCAGCAACATCGCTCGGCAGGTTCGTTTTCGGAAGAGCCTCTCCACGGGCGACGCGCGCATTCACCAATTGCTGACCATCGGGCGAGCGCAGGACGATGTTGACGCCCGACATCAGGTTGCCGCTGCTGACCTGTCTGGAGAATCCGTCGAGATCGCCCGTCTGCAGATATTGCGAATGAACGAGGATGCTCAGCGCGGCGCGCAGGCCCGTGAGCTCGCGGTCCACGTCAGCCGCCACGATGTGAGCGGCTTCGAGCGCATCGCCTTCGAGGCGCGTTCTCTCGGCACTGGCGAGGTGCCACAGGATGAACCCGGCGAAGATCAGGATCGGCAGCGCTAATCCCGCGCACATCAGGGCAAGGTGCAGGCGCAGCGAGAAGCGCCTGTGTGGGCGACCTGCCGGATTGCGCGCAAGTGTATCCTCTGTCGGCGATGGCGCGATGCGTTGCATGATGTCCCTGATATTCGTCCGCTGGGCGCAAGGCCGGCCAGAAGTCGACCGGCAGCGAGCTGCGGCCTCGAAGTGAGGATATAAGGACTAAATGCAGGTGGGCAAAGCCTTTGGCATGGCCAAAAGCCTGGATTTACATCAGGCCTGCCGGCTCGATCAGCGGCTCGTCAAAGCCTTGAGAGCCAGGATCGACGTGAAGATCGGCCACCCGAATGCGGCGATGACGATATGGTCCAATCCGACCTTCTCCTCGCTATCGATGGTGGTGGACACCGCCAGGAGCAAGACCACTCCGCAGATATAAAGCATCAACAGTTCACGCACTTACCGGCCCCCGCCCTTTTATTAATGTCGAGCTTTGAACCAGAGCGCGAGGGAAACCAATGCGACCGGCGGTCGCCTCACCTTTCGGAGAGGATATGCCTATCCGGCCGCGCGAGATGTTCGGGCGTGTCGCCTCTTATCCCAAAGAAGCAAAAAATCGCATCTTTTCCAGAAACTTAGCCGCAACCGAACGTGTTCTGTTCCGTTCACAGGCTCAAGATAATTTGCTTCAAGGAGATTGAGCATGCCAAAGCGGTTCCACCATTCGAATGGACCGCCTTTTCCGGTCAACAGGCATTTGGGCTGGAGCATCGGCTCCAATGGGCTGACCGCGGCCGGGCAATCCGAGATCCTCAGGCAGCTTGGGCGACAGCTGCAAACCGACTACCAAAGTCTTTTGAAAGAGCCTGCGCCGGACCGGATTAAGAACCTTCTCAAGCGTCTTGAAGAACGGGGCGATCCTCGAGACGAAGAGGATATGTGATAGAGGCGCCGGCAGCCTGTTGAAGGCATGGTTCCGGCGCCTCCAGGACAGGTTTACTCGCCGCGTCGCTGCGTCTGCCTTTTGCGCGCTGCCTGGCGATGGTGGGATGGCTCCTCCTGAGAGCGTGGGATCAGGTTGTAGAGGATGAAACCGGCGAGAATGCCGGCGCCCAGGAGAAGAGCCGGGTGAGCCCGCGCAGTTTCCACCACACCCGAGGCGGCACGCCGCGCATCGTTCATGTCGATGCTGTAGAGCGATGCGTCGTGCATCACCTTTTCCGCCCGCCGCACATTCTCACGCCGGGTGTGGATCTCCACATCGAAGCCCTCGTCATCGTCATGCCGGTGCATTGCGATGCTGTTACGGGCGAAGCCGCTGGAGATGAGGCGGCGGATGGCTTGATCCGCTGCTTTTCGCGATGTGAATGTCCCGGTGGCGATAGTCGTGCTTGGCATCGGCTTAGCTCCTCATGAAATTGCTAACGCCAATTCCTGATGAGCGCCAAGGTTCCCGAGCACGCCTTTGAAGCGGCTCGGGCCTGACCATGGATGCCGCAAAATAGATTAGTCTTTTAGTGGCTTCTGGCAGATTGCGACGCTCTCTCCGCCTCCATCAGAACTTCGAGCGCGCGCCAAGGCTTCGGCATGAAGCGTACGTCGCGAGGAACGTCCGCGAGGCCGTCTTCCGGGGCCAGGCCGGAGGTGAGAACGGTGCGGACCCATGGCCATTCGATGCGCACGGTCCGCGCGAGATCGACCCCGTTCATGAGGCATGGGAGGCGAATGTCTGCAAAGAGGAAAGCGACATCCTCCGCGTGATCCCGAAGATAATTCAGCGCTTCTTCGGCGCTGGCGGCCTCGACGACCTTGAGGTCCGTCTCCTCCAGCAAGGCTGCGGCAAGGCCTCTGACCTCGAAGTCATCCTCGACGATCAATGCAATGCGACTGGGTTCTATCTTCTGGCCCATGCGGTGTCTCCTCATTCCGTCCGATATGTTCCGACCCGACACCCCAAGCTTGCAGGCGTTGCCGATCGATTGCTGCCGTAAAGGATGAGACACCAGAACCCGCGCCGGCACAGTCGGCGATGGTCCTTAGCAACTCGACCTTTACTGCAGCTTGTCGACTGCCGCCGGCATACGCATCCCCGCCGCTAGCAATCATGCAAAAAAGCCTTCGGTCTCAGACACCCGTCGAGCGCCTGTTCCGAAGTCGACTCATCAAGGAACGGTGATCGGGGAGGTCCGTTTCAGCTTGGCCATTGGGTTTTTGCGGCACGGCTTGTTTTTTCTGCTCTGGAGGAACCGGCTCACACGCTATAGCTTTAAGCTATACAGCCGCACCCAGACGAGATCGGATTGTGCTTAAGGAGACTCAGCTGCATCAGGAGTTCATCGATCTGGAGCTGCATATGCGGCTTCTGGATAGTCAGCTTGCAGATGCCCTGCACCGGATTCGTCACAGCTCCTCCACCGATCTCATCGAGAAGGCCCGCGAGGACGAGAAGCTCCTTCTTGGCGAACTCGACCGCCTCATGACACGCATGAGAGCCATTGAAGGCCAGCTTCTCCAGCTTCGAAAAACTGCGACACGCCACTAGAGCTGTTTCCACTTGCGCGGAAGCATCTCTCTTCTTTGTTAAGCCGCATTTTTTGACGGCGAGCCGGGATCCACTTCGCCGAAAAATTCTCTGAGAATTCTCGCAGGATTAATCCCAATGTGCGGCGGCACACCTCCGAAAGAGGGCGTTCGAGTCATAGTAGGTGGTGCAGAATCCGTTGGGAGTGGAGCAATGGCGATCCGTCACTCGCATCACACGCCACAGGACGAAGCCCGTGACCGGGAGAGAGCACCGCGACCGCGCATTCCCGTCATTCCGGCATTGCTCGGAACCGTGGCTCTTTTGAACGTCACCTCGGTCGTATTTGCCCTTATTGGGTAAGACATCGCCGGGCGGGTTCACCGTTCAGACAGAAGAGCTGCAGGGCAGTAAAACCAGTGAGGACTGCCCTGCAAGCACTTGAATAGTCTTAGCGCAGTCCGAGGAACGACAGGATCGCAAGTACGACCACGATCGCTCCGATAATCCAAATGATGTTGTTCATGAGAGTGTTCTCCTGACGAAAGAATGGACGCTATGGCAACCGTCAAGGTGAGCGTTCGTTCCCTCGCCTGCCCGTTCCTTCCTCTACCGAACTCCTCCCGTCGCGACCGAGCCACCCTCGGCTTAGCGCAGGGCATCGGATCTCTTATGGCTGCTCGCAGACGGCTTCCTCCCAGGACGACGGCTGGCCGAAAGCATCGAGCTGGGTGCGCCTGACAAGCCTGCAATTTTCAGCCCCCAACCCGCGACGGGTGTCGCCATAGACCCGGCTGCCGTAGGTGCGCTCGTTCTGATAGCCGGGACCGGAGCGATACTCGCTGTATGACCAATCGGCGGATGCCGAGCAAGCTCCCAATCCAGCAGCCAGGATCGTCAGAAGCCCTCCGGTTATCAGTCTTTTGCGGCTATGCATTCGCTTCTCCAGATGATGATTGCCGTGAAAACTTGCCTCAACCGAGCCCAGAACTTAGGGCCGATTGCATGCGAGGCGAATGAGCAAGCCTTACCGAGGAAAGATCCGGAGACACGGCAGCCATATAGGAAAAAGAAAACCCCGGTGTTTCCACCGGGGTTTCCCTTTCAGATCGGATAGAACCGATTAGAAGTCGCGCTGAACGCGGATACGGCCTTCCCAAGCATCGCCCGAGCGGACATCGACGCCGCGCGGATCCTGGTTCGCGTACAGAACCT
Source organism: Microvirga sp. P5_D2 (assembly GCF_054049475.1). Lineage (NCBI taxonomy): Bacteria > Pseudomonadati > Pseudomonadota > Alphaproteobacteria > Hyphomicrobiales > Methylobacteriaceae > Microvirga > Microvirga sp. P5_D2. The sequence goes on from NZ_JBFUMH010000009.1 coordinate 40,114, forward strand.
CGACGCCGAGATCCAGACCGTCGACCGGCTGCCAGATCACGTTCGTGCCGACGCGCCACTCGTTGAAGTCTGGGTTGAAGCCAGCAATGTCGGACGCGAAGCTGCCGTACTCGACGCGAGCATACGAACCGAAGACGCTCTGACGAACTTCAGGGGTCCAATAGTGACGCAGACCACCGGCAACCGACCAGCCGCGGCCGGTCTTGATGTCGCCATCAGCGCCGATATAGGCGTCCACGATGTCGGTCGTCGAACGGCCAACGGTGTTGGTGCTGTCGAAGCCGAGGTAGCCCATGGCGCCGTCAGCGTAGGTTGCGGCAATCCACAGAGCGTCGCCCGGAGCGAGCGACGGCAGGTTGACGCTGCCCTGAGCCGTCACAGCGAAGCCGTAATCGGTGTCCGGGATATCGTCGAACCCGAGGGGGGCAAGGCCGGGGATAACGGCGCTACGCAGCTGGTGCACGGCGCCGGCGAGAAGGGCGGAGCCCCAGGTGCCGGTGTACTGCACGTTGGCAACCACGTCAGGCATGCGCTGACCGGCTTCGGTGAACGCGACGGTATCGCCGAACTCGGTACCCGCATAGCGGCCTTCTTCGAGGGCGATCGAGGCCGAGAAGCCATTGCCGAACGAGAAGGTGTAGGCAAAGAGGTTCACGTTCGGGGCGTCCGAGAAGCGGAGCGTGCCGAAGTGCTCAGTGGGAAGGTCACTGTTGTCGAAGAACGAGATCGAGCGACCGGCGGTCAGACCACCGAACTGGATGAAGGCCTGGTCGACGTTAGCGGTCGTCGACGAGAAGCCGTACACGCCGGTGTCGCGGGTCATCTCGAAGCGGACGAACGAGCGCAGCAGGCCGTAAGCCGTGGCGGTACGAGCGTCGAGCTGGATGCGGCCGCGAGCGCGGAAGCCGATCGAGTCATCCTCGCGGGTGGTCGGCTCGAGATACTGGAACTCGGCGCGAACGCGGCCGCCGACGCGGAGGCAGGTTTCCGTGCCGGGGATGTAGAAGAAGCCTGCACCGTAGGTGGAGCAGACGCGAACGTATTCGACTGCAGCGGCCTTCTTCACGGGAAGATCGGCGGCTTGAGCTCCGGCAACGGCGGCGAGACCCGCAACCGATCCGAGAAGAAGGCTCTTAACGAGCTTCATGAGTATTCTCCAGGTCCAAAATACCAGGGTCGTTAGCCCCCAGTGCAACCGTGACCATACTTGGGCTGCCGATTCACGCAATTGGGTGCACGCACCAAAGCTGTCTACTGAGGATGCATTATGCCTTTAGTTTGAGCAGATTACACCTGGGCGAGCCGCATTCTTCCTGAGTGTGACATAATTTCAACATGCCACGATGGGACCGGCGATCCCTTTCCCGGGCACAACCAGAAGCGCTGCTCCTCGGTCACCAGAAGTCATAAGGACCGGAGCGACAGCGATACCCGATCGGGCATTGCGGCGTATCCCGCGTCGGCACCCAGGCCGGGTCGAGGATCTCGTTGAACTCGCAGAAGCTAAGATCGCGCACATAACGATCATAGGTGTATTGGCCCGTACCGAGAACCGCAGCGCCGTGGGAGAACACGATCTGCCGAGCCTGATTACAGCTGAGGTTCGGCGTGAACGGGCGCGATTGCGCAAAAGCAGTCGTAGCGCTGGCCATGAGGAGGGTAACGAGAGCGATCCTGTTCATGCGATCATCCATGGATGAGGGGTCGGAATGGCCCGAACCGCCAAGGATAACGCTGTAAGAAGGGCTTTGGTTACAACGGCTTCAGAGCATGGGCTGGAGGCGGCGCGCCATCTCGACGGCGCCCGCGTAATCCGTCTTGCCGGAGCCGAGAACGGGAACGCCCGAGACGAGAATTCCTTTCGGAACCCATAGCTCGGAGAACCCCTGCTCCCGTGCATGACTGAGCAGGACATCGCGGTCCGCGTCCGGCTTCTCGGTGATCAGCACGATCTGCTCGCCCTTGCGGGGATCGGGCAGCGCCACGACCACATGGTTGAAGTCGGGCCAGAGCTGCTGAACCATCGCCTCGATGGCGGCCAGCGACACCATCTCGCCGCCGACCTTGGCGAAGCGCTTGGCGCGGCCACGGATGGTCACGAGGCCGTCCTCCACAGTGACGATATCGCCGGTATCGTGCCAGCCATCCGCAGGCGGATTGATCCGGCCGGGGTTTTCGGGGTCGAGATAACCCTTCATGACGTTGGGGCCGCGCACATGCAGACGCCCACCGACATGGATTCCCTCCACCGGATCGAGCCGCCATTCGATACCGGGCAGGATGAGGCCCGCCGCTCCGGGACGATTGCGTTCTGGCAGGTTCACGGCGATCACCGGCGCGCATTCAGTCGCGCCATAGCCTTCGAGAATGATCGTGCCGTACTTGGCCCACAACGCGCGCGTCTCGTCCTTCACACGCTCGGCTCCGGCGATCACATAGCGCACGCTTGCAAGGTCATTCTCGCCGGCGGCGCGGGCATAGCCTTGGAGGAAAGTGTCCGTCGCCAGCAGGATCGTCGCCTTGGTCCCTGCGATGAGCTTGGGGATCTGGCGGTAATGCAGCGGGCTCGGATAGAGCACCGACTTCATGCCGTTGAGCACCGCCGTGAGAAGCCCCGCCGTCAGCCCGAAGGAGTGGAAGATCGGCAGCGGATTGAAGAATACATCCTCGGGCCGCAGCACATCGCCTGCGAGCGCCTTCACCTGATAGGCATTGGCGACGAGATTGGCATTCGAGAGCACGACGGCCTTCGGCACGCCCTCGGAGCCCGATGTGAACAGCACGACGGCCGGATCGTCGGGGCCGCGCTTCGCCTGAGCATGCACCGACCGCGCGCGCCAGGAATCGAAGAGACCGCGCAGCTTGTCGAAGCTCGTGAGGCTCTTGCGCACATCTTCCAGCCAAATGATGCGGYGCCCTTCACCGAGCGTCTCCACGATATCGTCGAGCTTGCCCTGCTCGACGAAGCGGCGGGAGGTGATGATGGTCTTGATATCCGCGATCTCACAGGCAGCCTTCAGGTTCTTGAGGCCCGCCGTGAAATTGAGAAAAGCCGGCACGCGACCGAAGGCGTTCAGCCCGAAGAGCGTCACCGCGATGGCCTGCACATTCGGCAGCAGCACGCCGATCGTCTCGCCCTGCCCCGTGAGGCCGGCGAGCTTGCGCCCCAACACCAGGGAGCCGAGCACCAGCCGCCCGTAGGTGATGGGCTGGCGCTCCAGATCCTCGAGAGCGGCCTTGTTGCGCCCGAACGTGTCGCGCGCATCGAGCAGCGCGCCGAACAGGGTCTTGCGCGTGCGCGCTATGTCGAATGCCGTCACGATCAGCCTGCGGAACCTTCGCGGATCGGGGCCTGATAGGCCAGGCCCATATCCCAGGGAAAATAGATCCAGGTATCCTGGCTCACTTCCGTGACAAACGTATCAATGAGCGGCCGTCCGGCGGGCTTGGCATAGACGGCGGCGAAATGCGCGTTGGGCAGCATGTCGCGGACGATCTTGGCGGTCTTGCCCGTATCGGTCAGGTCGTCGACGACGAGAACGCCTTTGCCTTGTCCGTCGCCGATCGCCTTGATCGAAGGCGCAATTTCCTTGATGACCTGCAGGTCGCCCTGGTTCTTGTAGTCGTGATAGCTCGCGATGCAAACGCTCTCGATGAGCCGGAGATCGAGCTCACGCGCCACGATGGCCGCCGGCACGAGGCCGCCACGCGTGATGCAGACAATCGCCTCGAATGGGCCGGCCGAGGCCAGCCGCCACGCCAGGGCGCGGCAATCGCGGTGGAACTGATCCCAGGAGACGGGGAAGGCTTTGGGAGAGGTGGGAGACATGGGCTTGCTCGCCTGACTGATATGATGGGGAAACGTTTAAAGGGGCGCCCGGTCGCCCTTGAGGCGCCAGAGCAGATCGTGAATAGCGGCTTTGGCGGCAGCGACCTCGGCGGAATCCTTGCCCCGCACGACGATCTGGTTGCGGAAGCCAGCCGTGGAAAATGACGGATAGGAGCCTATCGAGACGCCGGGATGCGCGGTCGCGATTTGGGCGAGGCCCTCGGCATAGATGCCTTCGGCCAAACCTTCCGCCTCGATGGTTTCGATGATCATGCGCGCGCCGGTCTGAAGGCCAGGCGCGATGATGTCGAGCATGGCCTGCATGATCGACGGCACGCCCGCCATGACGAATACATTGCCGATGTGGAAGCCGGGTGCCTTCGAGATCGAATTCTCGATGAGATCCGCGCCATCGGGAATGCGGGCCATGCGCATCCGGGCCTCGTTGAGCTCATCCGGCTGGTAGCGCTCCCGCAGCATGGCGACGGCGCGCGGATCATGATCGATGCCGACGCCGAAGGCCTTGGCGATGCAATCGGCGGTGATGTCGTCATGGGTCGGCCCGATGCCGCCCGTGGTGAAGAGGTAGGTGTAGCGAGAGCGCAGGGCGTTCACCGCCGCAACGATCTCCTCCTCCACATCGGGGACCACCCGGACCTCGCGCAGATCGATGCCGATCCCGGTCAGGTACTCGGCGATATAGCCGATATTCTTATCCTTGGTGCGCCCGGTCAGGATCTCATCTCCGATGATGAGAAGGGCGGCGGTGACGGAAACGGCCATGCGTGACGATCCCTTTTGAGGGGCTTTAGCCTCAGAAACGGCAATTCTCAAGCACGTACAAGAGTTCGCCCCGTGTCATCCCCGGCCGAACGTAGTGAGGGGAAGGGATCCACACACAAGCACGGCGCTATGGATTCCCTTCCCTCGCCTCCGGCTCGCCGGGATACACCCTGCACCGTCATGGCCGGCATCAAAGCCGGTGATGATGCGCGAAATCACCTGCGGCAAAGCGAGGGTTGAGGCCGAGCCGCCTCCCCTGCTACGAGAGCGCTTTCCTATTTCATGATGGTTGTTGATGCGTTTTCAGGAAACCCTGCTCGAAGGCCGTCTCATCGAGCGCTACAAGCGATTTCTGGCGGATATTCAGCTGGACAGCGGCGAGATCGTCACCGCCCATTGCGCCAATCCCGGTGCGATGATGGGGTTGAAGGAGCCCGGCAGCCGGGTTTTCCTGTCCCGTGCCACGAACCCGGCCCGCAAGCTCAAGTACAATTGGGAATTCATAGAGGTGCCTGCCGGCGGCGGTCCCAACCAGCTCATCGGGATCAACACCTCCCGCCCCAACCTCCTCGTCGCGGAGGCCCTGCGCGAGGGGCGGCTGGCTCCGTTCACGCGGTACGACCGCGTTCGGCCGGAGGTGAAATACGGCAGGAACAGCCGGGTGGATTTCCTGCTCGAAAAGGATGGCGAGGCGCCCTGCTATCTGGAGGTGAAGAACTGCCACCTCATGCGCGAGGCGGGGTTTGCGGAGTTTCCGGATTGCATCGCCGCCCGCAGCGCCAAACATCTCTACGAGCTTGCCGATATGGTCGAAAGCGGAGCCCGCGCCGCGCTCGTCTACGTGATCCAGATGGATGCGAACCGCTTCGACGTCGCCCGCGACATCGACCCCGCCTACGACAAGGCGTTTCGCCATGCCCTTGCGGCAGGAGTGGAGTCCTACGCCTATGTCTGCCGGATCACGCCCGAGGAGGTGACGATCGACAAGCCGGTGGAGATCGTCACGCCGCGCTGAGAAGCGCTCAAGCCCGCTTGAAAGCCAGGTTCATCTTGGTCCGCAGGACCTGTCGGTAGCCCTTGCTTTCCAAAAGCTTCGGCAAATCGACCTGCCAGCGGCTCGGCACGTCGGGAATGATGAGGATCGACGGATAGAGCCCGGGCGGCGCATCGCGGAAGAACGGGTCGAGGATCAGATCCTCCGCGCCTTCCACATCGAGCTTGACCGCATCCAAGCGCTCGAAACCCTCGCGGTTCACCAGATCGAGCAGGGTGACCGTGGGAACCCGGATCGTCTCGGTCTGGCTCGAATTGACGATCTTCAGGCTTGCCTCGCCCCGGTTCAGCGGGTCGAGGAACAGGGTCAGTTCCCCTGTTTTGTCGGCCAAGGCGCAATCCACCGCCTTGATGGTGGCGAAGGGGTTCTGGCGGATGTTGTAGATCAGCCGGTCGAAGATTTCCGGTTGCGGCTCGACCGCCACAATGCGCGACGAGGTCGCTGCCTTCCGGGCCACCATCAGGGCATACCAGCCCACGTTCGAGCCCACATCGATAAAGGTGAAGCCTTCCGTCGCGTGGCCCGCGATGAGCTTGATTTCGTCGATGTCGAAATATTGGGGCGTGAAGAGGATGCGCCGCTCGCACACGTTTTTATACGGGGAAAGGCGCATCCGCACCCCGAACGTTTCGAGATCCAGAGGCTGGCCCTTCAGGGATTTCATCCCGACCCGGCGCAGCATCAGGGCGATCCGGCGAGCCACCCATCCGCCGGGCAGACCGCGCGTGCGATCGATCACCCAGCGGGTGAGACCTGAAGGCGCGAAGGTCCCGAAGGGACGTGACTCATTCATTAACGAGATATCCAAAGCCGCCGAACTGGATGAACAGGGTTGCTCATGACACCCTCCAGCCCCATTCGCAAGCCTCGGAATCGTGGTCTTCGCTTGCGTCGGGCGCAACGATCCTTACATTCGGGCTTCGAAGCAAGGACTGAATATGACTGAGACCGAAATCGTCGAGCGCAAGCGCTCCGCGGAAATCCCGCTGCATGGACCGGATGCCTTCGAGGGCATGCGCCGGGCCGGCCGCATGGTGGCCGAATGCCTGGATATGCTCACCGACCATGTGAGGCCGGGTGTGACGACCGAGGATCTGGACAAGCTTGCCTTCGATTTCATCCGCGACAACGGCGCCTTTCCGGCATGCCTGCATTACCGCGGCTATACCAAGACGATCTGCACCTCGATCAACCACGTAGTCTGCCACGGCATCCCCAACGACAAGCAGTTGCGCGACGGGGACATAATGAATGTGGATGTCACGCTGATCCTCGACGGATGGCACGGCGATTCGAGCCGCATGTACTATGTGGGCGAAGTCCCCCGCCGGGCGCAGCGCCTGTGCGAAATCACCTATGAATGCCTGCTGCGCGGCATCGCCGCTGTGCGTCCAGGCGCCTCGACCAACGATATCGGCGCAGCCATCCAGACCTATGCCGAAGCGGAGCGCTGCTCCGTGGTGCGGGATTTCTGCGGACACGGGATCGGCAAGGTTTTCCACGATTCTCCGACGATCCTTCACTACGTGGAGCCAGCCTATAACGTGGAGCTGAAGGCCGGCATGTTCTTCACCATCGAGCCCATGATCAATCTGGGCCGCCCGCAGGTGAAGGTGCTCGCCGACGGCTGGACCGCAGTGACCCGCGACCGCTCCCTTTCGGCCCAGTTCGAGCACATGGTGGGCGTGACGGAAACCGGCGCCGAGGTCTTCACCTTCTCGCCGAAGGGCATGGATAAGCCGCCTTATTCGGCGTAATCTGGAGCCCGCTCAGCGCAAGCTCTCCGGCATGGCCCGGTAGCGACAACTGATGAAGAACGTCGCGACCACGCCGCCTGCCGCAAAACCTATGGTGGCGCAGCCCTCCAGGGCAGGAAAAGCGACACTCATGGGGTCAATGAATGGCGAGGAGAGCAATGCCGCAGTGATCATCGCAACCGGCGCGATCACGAGATAGGCAAGCGCGCCGCCGATGACGCCTCCGAGCCCTGCTCCCAAGGCAATGCCGAGCAGGGCCATAAGGGACAGGCCCAAATATCGTGCCGAATGAACGACGTGCTTCATTTGCCTTGCCCACAGCTGTACGACAGCCGATATAATGAAACATTATAAAGAAACTTTTTATCCTGCAAGAGCTGAGCTAAAGCTTCACCGTTCCATCCTTCGAGAGTGAAGAATCACGGCCGGCATGAGCGACGACGACACTCCCCATTATCATGGCCACCGTGACCGGTTGCGGGCCCGCTTTACGGATGTGGGCGGGGATGCGCTGCCGGATTACGAATTGCTGGAACTCGTTCTCTTCCGCTCGATCCCGCGCCGGGACGTGAAGCCGATCGCCAAGGACCTGATCAAGCGCTTCGGCACCTTCGCCGAGGTCCTGGCCGCCGCCCCTGCCCGCCTGCTGGAGGTGGACGGCGTCAGCGAGCGGGTCGTCACCGACCTCAAGATCGTGGAAGCCTCGGCGCGGCGTCTCGCCAAGGGCGAAGTGGCAAAGAGGCCGGTCCTGTCATCCTGGACCGCCGTGCTGGATTATTGCCGCACCGCCATGGCCTTCATGGACAAGGAGCAGTTCCGCCTGCTCTTCCTCGACAAGCGCAATGCGCTCATCGCCGACGAGGTGCAGCAATCGGGCACCGTGGACCATACCCCGGTCTATCCGCGCGAAGTGGTGAAGCGGGCGCTCGAACTCTCGGCTTCGGCGTTGATCTTGGTCCATAATCACCCTTCCGGCGACCCGACGCCCTCCTCCGCCGACATCAAGATGACCCGCGAGATCATCGAAGTGGCGAAGCCCTTGGGCATTTCGGTGCATGACCACATCATCGTGGGTCGGGAGGGCCATGCGAGCCTGAAAGGCCTCCAGCTCATCTAACCTTGAGGGCAGAACCAACCTCGTCCGCCTGCGTTACACCCTCACTGAAAACGCAATTCAAGGACGAGACATCATGAAAAATCTCGCAATGACAGCCGCTTTCCTCGGCACGACCCTGCTTGCCTCCGGCGCCATGGCCCAGACCGTGCCCACGACCCCACCGGCCTCCGGCTCGACCCAGTTCATCACCCAGCTCAGCCCCGACACGATGCTGCTCTCCGACCTCATGGATCTCGATGTCATGGGCCCGGACAACAAGGATATCGGCGATGTCGAGGACGTGGTGCTCGACCGTGACGGCAAGGTTGCCGCTGTGGTGATCGAGGTCGATAAAGGCATCGGCGACCGCACCGTGGCCCTGCCCATGAGCGCCTTCCAACTCGTTCAGGATACCGCCACGACCGGCTCGGTTCAGACCGGCGCCAGCGCACCCGCTCTGCGCGATTCCGAMGACATGCATCTCAAGATCGACATGTCGGTCGATCAGTTGAAGTCGGCTCCGGAATTCGACGACAACGATTGAGGCTTCGTCTCAAAGCAACTGCGATGCCCGGCACATGGCCGGGCATTTGCGTTTGGGGCCGCCGGTACCGGTTAAAAGATGGATTCGATACCCGTGAAAATCGCGTAGACGAAGCCCAGGCTCAAGGTCAGCCCGATGGAGCCGATCACGAGACCCCCGATGATCACGAGGCCGTCGCGCTCCACCAGTCCCAGGCCGACGAGACAGACGGCGAGGCCTAAGGGGATCTGCCCGACGAAGGGCGGCGCGAAGAGAAGGCCAAGCGCCAGCACGAGGATGATGATGCCCATAAGGCGCATCGAGAACGGGGTATCGAGGAAGGTCATGCGCGGGCGGGAGAAGCGTTCCAGCCTGCGAAAAGCCGGCATCGCACGGCCGACGGCGCGCTCCACATCCGTGCGCGCAACAGAGCGGTTGAGCAGTTGCCTGGGGAGCCAGGGAGCTTCACGACCGAAAATGATCTGGATGGCGACGAGGCCCAGCAGCAGGCCGCAGACCAGCGGAATCGGCGGCGGCATCGGCAGGCAGTTGGGGAGGCCAAGCAGCACGATCAGCAGGGCAAAGGCCCTGTCCTGCAGCACGGTCATGATATCGCGCACGGTCAGACGCTCGCCTGGCTGGGAGGCAAGGGCGAGCAGGATCTGGGACGTTCGCGCGTTGGAAAACAAGGAGCCCTAACAGGTTCGGGGTAGCTCGACGCGCTTCTCTACCCGGTTTGGTGTCCGGGGCCAAGGCTCTTAAGCCAAAGCATTTTCAAGATTCAGCAACGCTTGGATCACCTCTCAGTGAAGGTTGATCTCCCCCGAGACGGCTCTGAATTCGGCCGGGCGGACCAGCTGGGAATGCGAGACCGTGACGGAATGAAGCGGCCCCGCGAGTTCCCGCTTCCAGAAATCCAGGAATTCGATGAGCACCGGAAAGCGCGGCGCCAGATCGTAATCCTGCCAGATATAGGTTTGCAGGAACGACGGATGATCCGGCATCCGGTAGAGAATCTTGGCGGTCGTCAGCCCATAACCTTCCATCTGACGGATGAAATCCTTGGATACCATGCGCGCTCCCTCACTCGACCCGAAGAGACGCACCGGCAGGCCTTCACCCGAGCGACGGGCAATGTCCTGCCCAATGCTCAAGGTCAATTTGTAAGGGCTCGCTCTGGTTCCAGCTTTGAGATCGGGCTAAGTGCCGCTCAGCCGCCAGCGATCTGCTTGTAGAACACCGTCGTCGGGCAAAGGCCTCCTTGCGGCCAGAGCGCATAGTTCGGAATGACGCCGACACTCTTCCAATCGAGGCGCGCGTAGAGGCGCTCGCCATCGCTTCCGGTGACAGTGTCGAGAACGAGCACACTCTTGCCCGCCTCGCGCGCGGCTTCTTCGGCAGCCAACAGCAATGCTGCACCGATGCCGCGCCGGCGCGCCTTGCTGTGCACCAGCATCTTGGAAATGTCGCCGCGATGCGGCTGGTTCTCGGGCTGCTTAAGCACGACCTGCACGGTGCCAATGATCTCGCCGCTCGCCCTGTCTTCGGCGACGAGCAAAATGCGCTCGCCTGCCACGACCGCATCCGCGATTCCCTGCCAGAACGCCCGCGCTTTTTCCTGGGGCATCGGCAGCATGAAACCGACGGATGCGCCGCCTTCAACGCAATCGATCAGCACGGAGGCGAGAGCGCCGACATAGTCGTTTGCTTCGTGAGGCTGGAGCGCGCGGACGACAACGTCATTGTTCATGAATATTCCTCAACGATGCAGGGAGCCGGATGCGCCCCTGTCGGTGGCGAGGGCCACCAGATAGCGGGCGGGCCGATCGGTGGCATTTCGAAAGATCGTGGGGCGGTCGAGATTCATCGACAGGCAATCGCCCGTCGCGAGCTTGTGGAGATCATCTCCCAGCGAGAGCTCGATGCTGCCTTCGATCATCCAGATCTGCTGGCTGACGCCCACTGTGCGATGCGCCGTGTCATAGGCCACCCTTGCACCGGCAGGCAGGATCACTTCAACCAGTTCGATGGGCGATGGAAAGCCGGGAGCGGACAGGCTACGGCGCAGGTATCCGCTTTCGGGATCGCGCCAGACCCGCTGCTCCGCATGCCGCGCCAGAGGCGAAGCCTCGCTTGTCCGCTCGTCGGTGAACAGGGAAGCGAGCGTCGTGCCAAGCCCTCCGGCGAGCTTGTCGAGCACGACGGCGGTCGGGCTGCTCTCGCCGCGCTCTATGAGCGAGATCATGGACCGGCTGACGCCCGTTCGCTCAGCGAGGTGGTCGAGCGTCAGCCCCTGCTCGGTGCGCAGGGCCCGAAGGCGGGCGGCTATATGGGCGTTCAGGTCGGAGGCTTCGTCCATTAAGATAGAATGCATTTCCAATATATTGGAGTCAACAATTGGAACTCGGCTTTTCTGTTCGGATTGAACACCGAGGGCGGTCAGGCATTGACTGGCTCCAGCGAATTGATGGAATGACAGCGAAACCGCCACGCTGGGCGGCGGGATGAACGAAGCGGAGAGGAGATCACCGGCAATGCGTTTTGCCTTCGCCGGAATCGACTTCCTCGGAGACGTCTTCGAGACCTTTCTCAGCAGAGGCTGGAAGCCGGTCAAACTCTTCAGCCGCCCCTGCGACGGCCTCTACGATTTCAACGACGTCACCATCGCGCGCGCCCGTGGCCTCGGCCTGCCGGTCCAGATGACGCGCATCTATCCTTCGGATCTGGCATCGCTGAAGGCGATGGGGTGCGAGGCTCTGGTCGTGGCGGGCTACCCATGGCTCATCAAAGGCTGGGAGCATCACCTGCCCTATGCCCTGAACTTCCACCCCTCCCCGCTGCCGAAGGGGCGCGGCCCTTACCCGCTCTTCCAGGCGATCCTCGATCAGGAAACCCAATGGGGCGTGACGGCTCATGTGATGGAGCCGACTTTCGACACGGGGCCGATCCTCGCTCAGAAGCATTTCAGCATCGGCCCCGACGAAAACCACGATACGCTTTTAGCGAGATGCCAGATGGCCTCGAAAGAGATCGCCGCGCATCTGGCGGACGACCTGCCAAGGATCTGGGCCGAGGCCGCGCCGCAGGGCTCCGGCAGCTATTGGCCCCGGGTCACGCAAGTGCAGCGCACGGTCGATTGGACAGGGGATGTCGATAGCGTGCTGCGCACGATCCGCGCCTTCGGCTCCATCGAGGCCTTCGCGCAGGTCGATTCCCGTTACATCTACCTATGGGATGCGACCGGATGGCGGGAGCTGCATGGGTATCGGCCGGGCACCCTGGTCCATAAGCACCGCAAGCATCTGGTGGTCGCGGCGCAGGACGGGTTTGTTCAGATCAGGGGGTGGAGCTATTATGCTCCGGCGGCGGGATCGCCGAGGGGAACGTAAGGAGTGAGTCCGCCCGTCAACGGCGGCGCTTCAGCAGTTTCCAGGCCTGACGCAGAAGAACGATATTCCTGATAAGCTTGAACATGTTTGATCTCCAAGTGAACCGTGCAAGTGAACCGTGTGATCACTAAGGGCGATTAGCCCTGAAGGTTCCAGGAATGCCTGGATGCTCAACATCTCGTGTGCAAGCGACCAGCTCAAAGCTCGTGATAGAAACGCCCCTGATAGACCAGCGCCGAATGAGGCGCGCCGAGGCGGATTCCGACGATCTCGCCGATGATCACGTGATGGGTGGCGACGATCCGGGCATCGCTCAAGCGGCAATCGAACGAGACGAGGCTCGTGGCAAGCGCGGGCGATCCTGTTTCGAGAACGTCCCACGACCCCGCCGAGAAGCGCTCCTGCCCCTGAAGGCCGGTTCGTCCCGAAAAGATGTCGGCCAGCGCCCGATCCTCGGCGCCCAGGGTATTCACGCAGAAGACGCGGTTGGCGAGCAGCGCCTGCGCCGAGCGGGAAGCGGTGTTGACGCAGACCAGGAGGGAAGCCGGGCTGTCGGTGACGGGCGTGACCGCCGTCGCGGTGAACCCGGCGCGCCCGGAAGGCCCATCCGTCGTCACCACATGGACCGCTCCGGCGACGCGGCTCATGCCCTCCCGGAACTCCAGGGAGTCGGGACTATTCGGGCTGTCTGCGTCGAAAGGAGTATACGGGGGAATGGTCAACATCAGGTTCCGAACAGGCCCTCCAGCTCATCGGAGGGAACACATAAGGGCATATGGCCCTTGAGCGAAGTCTTGGAAAGACGCCGACTTTTTCCGATGCCGCTTATTCCGCCATAGGGTGCCGCCAATTCCATCAACAACCCTTATAGGAATCTTAACATCGCGTTGTCGAACGAAAATCCGTTTGGTACAGACAGGCTTAACTGACGTACCGGCTTGGCGTTGCCTTTGCATCGTGCTTTGCTGTCGTCTCCCAGAAAGACCCGCTTCCAGAGGGCAAGGGTAGGATATGGAAATTTTTGTGCAGCAGCTCATCAACGGGCTGACGCTGGGGTCGATCTACGGCCTCATCGCCATCGGCTATACAATGGTCTTTGGCATCATCGGCATGGTCAACTTCGCCCACGGCGACGTGTTCATGCTCTCCGCGTTCATCGCGCTCATCTTCTTCCTGATCCTGACCACATGGCTCGGGATCTCATCGGTGGTTCTGGCACTCTTCTTCGTGCTCATCATCGCGATGGTGCTCACATCCCTGTGGGGTTGGGCCATCGAGCGCATCGCCTACCGACCCCTGCGCGGATCCTTCCGCCTCGCGCCGCTGATCTCGGCCATCGGCGTTTCGATCTTCCTGTCGAACTTCGTCCAGGTGGCGCAGGGCGCGCGCAACAAGCCCACTCCCCCGATGGTGGGCGACGTGATCGTACTGTTCCAGGGCGAGAGCGGCTACAATGTAGCGATCTCGTATAAGCAGATCATCATCATGGTGGTGACCGCCGTGCTGCTGACGATCTTCTGGTATCTTGTGCAGAAGACTTCGCTCGGCCGCGCCCAGCGCGCCTGCGAGCAGGATCGCAAGATGGCCTCGCTGCTCGGCATCAACGTGGACCGCACGATCTCGCTGACCTTCGTCATCGGCGCGGCGCTGGCCGCGGTCGCGGGCACCATGTACCTGCTCTATTACGGCGTGGTGAGCTTCAACGACGGCTTCGTGCCGGGCGTGAAGGCCTTCACGGCAGCGGTTCTCGGCGGCATCGGCTCCCTGCCGGGGGCGGTTCTCGGCGGCCTGATCATCGGCCTTATCGAAACCTTCTGGTCGGCCTATTTCTCCATCGAGTACAAGGATGTCGCCGCCTTCTCGATCCTGGCCATCGTCTTGATCTTCATGCCCTCCGGCATTCTCGGACGGCCTGAAGTCGAGAAGGTTTAAGGAGCTTGACCACCATGAACGCTCCTTCCATCACCGCAGCAGCCCAGGACCAGCCGGTCACGAGGCGCTTCGACCTGGCAGCCGCCCTCAAGGACTCCTTGAAGACGGCCCTGATCATGCTGGGCCTGTCGATCCCGATCCTGGCCTACAAGACAGATCAGTCCGGCGGCGTTTTGTACCTCACGCCACGCTGGGGCCTCGTTGCGATCATCTGCGCCATCGTGTTCGGCGGACGGCTTCTGCTCCACGCCTTCACGGCATCCCGTTCGTACCGCCAAGCGACCCCAAGCGCCCATCAGGCGACGGAAGCCGTCCATGCGGAGCCAAGCGCCTTCCAGAAGGCCTCGCGCTTCGGCGTGCCCTTCTTCCTCGGCATCGCTCTCGCGTTTCCGGCGCTGGTCTATTTCGTCCAGGGCGGCCTGACGGAATCGCGCTACTGGGTGGATCTGGGCATCCTGATCCTCACCTACGTGATGCTGGGCTGGGGCCTGAACATCGTGGTGGGCCTCGCGGGTCTTCTCGACCTCGGCTATGTAGCCTTCTACGCGGTCGGTGCCTATTCCTACGCGCTCCTCTCGACCACGTTCGGCCTGTCCTTCTGGATCTGCCTGCCGCTCGCCGGCATCCTGGCCGCGTTCTGGGGCATGATCCTCGGCTTCCCGGTGCTGCGCCTGCGAGGCGACTACCTTGCCATCGTGACCCTGGCCTTCGGTGAAATCGTTCGTCTGGTGCTCATTAACTGGGTGGACCTGACCAATGGCGGCGCCGGCATCTCCTCGATCCCGAGAGCGACCTTCTTCGGCTTGCCCTTCACGGCAGGCGAAGGCGGCTTCTCGCAGACCTTCGGGCTCGAGTTCAACCCCATGCACAGGATCATTTTCCTGTACTATCTCATCCTCGTGCTCGCCCTGATTACCAACTTCGTCACCATGCGGCTGCGCAAGCTGCCCGTGGGCCGTGCCTGGGAAGCGCTTCGCGAGGACGAGATCGCCTGCCGCTCGCTCGGCATCAACACCACGAACACCAAGCTGACGGCCTTTGCCATCGGCGCCATGTTCGGCGGCTTCGCGGGCTCGTTCTTCGCGGTCCGTCAGGGCTTCGTCTCCCCGGAAAGCTTCAACTTCCTGGAATCGGCGATCATCCTGGCCATCGTGGTGCTCGGCGGCATGGGCTCGCAGATCGGTGTCGCGATTGCAGCCATCGTGCTGGTCGGTGGCCCTGAAGTCCTGCGTAACCTCACCTTCCTGCAATCGATCTTCGGCTCCGGTTTCGATCCGAACGAATACCGCCTGCTGCTCTTCGGCGTCGGCATGGTGGCGATGATGGTCTGGCGTCCGCGCGGCCTCATCTCGGAACGTGAACCCTCTGTGATCTTGAAAGAGCGCAAAGCCATCTCGGGCTCGCTCGTGAAGGAAGGACACGGCTAATGCGCTGGCTGCAGGATCCCATCCTCGACGTACAGCATCTCACGATGCGCTTCGGCGGCCTTGTCGCCATCAATGACCTCTCGTTCCAGGCCGGGCGCGGCGACATCACCGCGCTCATAGGCCCGAACGGCGCGGGCAAGACGACCGTCTTCAACTGCCTCACCGGCTTCTACAAGCCGACGGAGGGCATGATTGCGTTGCGCAAGCCCGACGGCTCGCACCTCCTGCTGGAGCGGCTGCCTGGCTTCGACATCAACTGGAAGGCCAAGGTCGCCCGCACCTTCCAGAACATCCGCCTGTTCTCCGGCATGACCCTGCTGGAGAACCTGCTGGTGGCGCAGCACAACCCGCTGATGATTTCCTCCGGCTTCACCTTATTCGGCATTCTCGGGCTCGGCAGCTATCGCAAGGCCGAGAAGGAAGCCATCGAGAAGGCGAAGTTCTGGCTGGAGAAGACCCGCCTCATCGATCGGGCCGACCATCCCGCCGGCGACCTTCCCTACGGCGACCAGCGCCGCCTGGAAATCGCCCGCGCCATGTGCACGGATCCGCTCCTGCTCTGCCTCGACGAACCGGCGGCGGGACTGAACCCGCGCGAGTCGCTGGAACTCAACGAGCTGCTGCTGTCGGTGCGCAGGGACCACGGCACGTCGATCATCCTCATCGAGCATGACATGTCGGTGGTGATGGAAATCTCCGATCACGTGGTGGTGCTCGACTACGGCACCAAGATCTCGGACGGCACGCCGAGCGAGGTGAGAAACGATCCCAAGGTCATCGCCGCCTATCTGGGCGTGGCCGACGAGGAAATCGAAAAGGTCGAAGCGGAGATCGGCGCATGACCGCTGGAACAAGCATTCAAGAAGCCGCAATCCAGGCCGGCCGCCAGCCGCTGCTGAGCGTGCGTGGCGTGAAGACCTACTACGGCAACATCATCGCTCTCAAGGGCGTGGACATGGATGTCCACGAAGGCGAGATCGTCACGCTGATCGGCGCCAACGGAGCCGGTAAGTCGACACTGATGATGACGATCTTCGGCAACCCGCGCGCCCGCGAGGGCACCATTACCTATGCGGGCCGCGACATCACCAAGATGCCGACGCACGAGATCGCGCAACTCTCCATCGCGCAATCGCCGGAAGGGCGCCGCATCTTCCCGCGCATGACCGTGTTCGAGAACCTGCAGATGGGCGCGTCCGTCAACGGCATGGCTCATTTCGACCAGGATCTCGAACGGGTCTGCACCCTGTTCCCGCGCCTGAAGGAGCGCCTTCAGCAGCGCGGCGGCACGCTCTCCGGCGGCGAGCAGCAGATGCTTGCCATCGCCCGGGCGCTCATGAGCCGCCCTCGCCTTCTCCTGCTGGACGAGCCGTCCCTCGGTCTCGCCCCGCTCATCGTGAAGCAGATCTTCACGATCATTAAAGAGCTGAACGAGAAGGACGGCATGACGGTCTTCCTCGTGGAGCAGAACGCCTATCATGCCCTCAGGCTCGCCCATCGCGGATACGTGATGGTCACCGGCAACATCACTATGAGCGGCACCGGCAAGGATCTTCTGAACGATCCGCTGGTGCGCTCAGCCTACCTCGAGGGAGGACACTGATGCAGGGCATTCTTTACGAAGAGCCGTCCTTCGGGCTCTTTCTCCTCATCACCGTGATCATGGGGGGCTGGGCCGCGTGGATGACCGGCAGGGCCATGGCTCTCACATGGCGCCACTATTGGAACCTGGTCCTTTACCTGTTCATCCTGGGCGCCGCAGTGCGGTTCATCCACTTCGCCCTGTTCGACGGCACCCTGCTCTCGATCCACTACTACGCCGTCGATACCATCGTGCTGCTGATCATCGGATCGCTCGGATTCCGGTATTACCGGGCCCGCCAGATGACCCGGCAATACCGCTGGCTCTATGAGCGGTCCGGCCCGTTTTCCTGGCGGGAAAAGGCTTCTAGCACAAAGGGCTAAGCTTCATAAATTCCCAGGTGACAGCAGCTTAAAAACAAGCATGATGTAACCCGGCTGGCGGGGAAGCCCCGCCAAACCGGCCCCACGAGGAAGAGGGGCCTATAAAAATCCACCCAGAGGAGTACCTCATGAAAAAAATGCTGTTGACCGGCGTGGCGCTTGGTCTTGGCCTCGCCTTCTCCAGCGCAGCCAGCGCGCAGATCAAGATCGGCGTTGCAGGCCCCATCACCGGCCCGAACGCGGCCTTCGGCGCTCAGCTGAAGAACGGCGTCGAGCAGGCTGTCGAGGACATCAATGCCGCTGGCGGCATTAACGGCCAGAAGCTGCAGATCGTCGTCGGCGACGACGTCTCCGATCCCAAGCAAGGCGTGTCTGTTGCGAACAAGTTCGCTGCTGAAGGCGTGAAATTCGTCGTCGGCCACTTCAACTCCGGCGTCTCCATCCCGGCCTCGCAGGTTTATGAAGAAGCCGGCATCGTCCAGGTGACCCCGGCTTCCACGAACCCGCAGTTCACCGAGCGCGGCATGTGGAACACCTTCCGCACCTGCGGTCGCGACGATCAGCAGGGCCTCGTTGCCGGCGGCTACCTCGCCGACAAGTTCAAGGACAAGAAGGTCGCCGTCGTTCACGATAAGACCCCCTACGGAAAGGGCCTTGCCGACGAGACCCAGAAGGCCATGAACGCCAAGGGCCTGAAGGCAGTCGTGTATGAAGGCGTGAACCCGGGCGAGAAGGACTACTCCGCTCTCGTGTCGAAGCTGAAGCAGGCCGGCGTTGACGTCGTCTACTTCGGTGGCCTCCACACGGAAGCCGGCCTCATCATCCGCCAGATGCGCGACCAGGGCCTGAACGCCCCGCTCATGTCGGGCGACGGCATCGTGTCGGCCGAGTTCACCTCGATTGCCGGCCCGGGCGCCGAAGGCACCTTGATGACCTTCTCGCCGGATCCGCGCAAGAACCCGAACGCGAAGGACGCCGTCGCCAAGTTCAAGGCGAAGAACTACGATCCTGAAGCCTACACCCTCTACTCCTACGCTGCGACCCAGATCCTGGCCGAAGCCGCGAAGCAGGCTGGCGGCACGGATGGCAAGAAGGTCGCCGACATCATGAAGTCGGGCAAGCCCTTCAAGACCGTGATCGGTGACATCTCCTACGACAAGAAGGGCGACATCACCCGTCCGGACTACATCATGTACGTCTGGAAGAAGGGCGCTGATGGCAAGATCGACTACTCCGGCAACGAGATCGGCATGTAATCGATCGGCCTGAAAGCCGAACGAACAAGAGCCCGCCCTGGCAACAGGGCGGGCTTTTTCATGAAGCTCCCCTTTCGCGAAACCTGCATGCCCATGCTCACCCTGTCACTCCTGCCAGAGACCTACGCCATCTGCCGCCTGCCCTCGGGCCAAGCGGTTCAAGCGCCCAAGCCCGGCAGCTTCCGTCTGCTCGTTCACGCGGTCGAGGAGACAACCATCGTCTGCCCTGTCGGCGAGGCTCCGCTCGATGCACAGGTCGATGCGGGATGGCGCTGCTTTCGCATTCTCCAAACCTTCGACTTCAGCGTTCCAGGCATTCTCGCATCCGTCCTGCAACCGCTCGCGAATGCAGGCATCGGCATCTTCGCCACATCCACGTTCAGCACGGATTACGTACTGGTGAAATCAGCCGATCATGAGCGGGCCATGGAGGTTCTGCGCACAGCTGGGCATGAAGTGGAAATCGCGGCGTCAATATTGAAACCCCATTCGCCCTAGCGACTCCCGCACGCTTCTCGATAAGATGCTGGCTCAACGCCATGCGGGAGAGCCAGGATGAAGCTGCAGAAGCCGGAGTACACGGAGCCAAGCGATGCGCAGGCACGGCGCAAGATCGCACCCGTTATCTGTTATCCCGTCGATACTCTCGTGCCGCCGGATCTCGACGCTTATCGCGCCGCGCGCGATGGCTGGGAGAAGGTTGACGAGGTGATCGTTCCGCCTCGCGATGCGCGCTCCTTCACTGTGCCCGCCGGGCATTTCTTCCGCATCGTTTCCGTCGAGGGGCCACAGGTCGGCGATCTCAATCTCTGGGCCGCGAACGACATCAGCGAACGCTTCTTCTCCGGCAAGACGAGGGCGCTGCACGGCACGCATCTCTCCACCGGCGACAGGCTGTGGTCAGCCCTGCCTTACTTAAGGCCCATGGCGACGATCACGCAGGATACGCTCGACTGGTACGGCTTCGACGAATATGGCGGCTCCGTGCATGACGTGATCGGGACGCGGTGCGACCCCTATACGCATCGCCTGCTCTCCGGCGACGATTATCACCATTGCTGCCACTCGAACCTGACGCGCGCCCTCGGCCACCACCTGAAGCGCCCGCTCAAGGAGGTGGAGCCCGCCGTGCATGATGTGCTCAACGTGTTCATGTGCACCGGCTTCACGCGCGACACCGGGCAATATTTCATGAAAGCAAGCCCGGTGCGTCCCGGCGACTTCCTGGAATTCTTCGCGGAGATTGATCTTCTGGGCGCATTGTCCGCATGTCCTGGCGGGGATTGCAGTAGCGAGCATTCARGCGATACGGCCGCGTGCTATCCGCTGCTCGTGGAAATCTACAAGCCGAAAGCCCCGCCGAAGGGATGGGCCTCGCCATCCCGCAACGGCTATAGCGGAACGCATGGCGAGTAAGCGTCACGCACGCTCGATCCGCGCGGCGAAGCATCCACGCCGCGCGAAATGCGCGTCGATATGCATGACATCCGGATTTGAGAAGAACCGCTCGATCAGGTCGAGAACCTGCCCGTTCTCGCCCACCTCCGCATCGACGATCAACGCGTCCGCATCATAGGCGCGAAGCGACAGCAGACGATCTTTCATGATGGGCGCAAGCTCGTTTCTGTAAGCGCCCGTCGCGCCCGCATGACTGACGAAGATCGGGCCGGAGGCGCGATAGGGCGATGTAGCCGTAGATTGGTGAGCATGATTGAGGAGCAGCAACTCCTCCCCCACCGCCACACGCGTGAGAGAAACGCGACACGGATAGGCATCGGCTTCATCGGCAAGAACGCGCTGGGCACCGATGGCTGAAAGCCCCCGCTCATCAAGCGAGAACAAATGCGAAAAGATGTCGGCCTCAAGGCCGCGAATTTGGAATGGCATCGATAGTCTCCGTTGAGACCATCACGATGACGGAGAGAGGGCTGGCGAGCGACCCGATTCCTGTGGCGCCCTAACCCAGCCGCCCCAAGGCCGGAAACGTCTCCAGCAGCCAGAACGACATGTTGGTGATCCAGCCGCTGAGGAAGGCAATGCCTGTCAGGATGAGCAGCACGCCCATGGCCTTCTCGATCACGGCAAAGCGGGAGCGCATGCGCTTTAAAAGAGCCACGAAGGGCTTCATGGCGAAAGCGGCAAGCAGGAAGGGGATGCCGAGGCCGGCCGAATAGGCGGCGAGCAGCATGGCCCCGTAGGACACGCTGTCGTCGGAACCGGCGACGGCCAGGATGGCGGCGAGAACCGGGCCGATGCAAGGCGTCCAGCCGAAAGCGAAGGCGAGGCCCATCACATAGGCGCCCCACAATCCGACCGGCTTCTGCACCGAGAAGCGGGCTTCGCGGTAGAACAGGCCGATCCTGAACACGCCGAGGAAATGCAGGCCCATGATGATGATCGCGACACCCGCGATGGTGCTCAGCACGTCGAGATATTGCCGGATCACCTGACCCAGGGCCGAGGCCGTCGCGCCCAGGAGCACGAAGACCGTGGAGAAGCCCGCCACGAAGAGGAGCGCCGCCAGCATCGCCCTGCGGCGCACGGCCCGGTCATCGCCGGCACTGAGCTGATCGAAGGTCGTGCCCGCCAGGAACGACAGGTAAGGAGGAACCAGCGGGAGCACGCAGGGGCTCAAGAAGCTGATGAGGCCGCCGAGGGCCGCGGCTGGGAGGGAAACGCTGAGCATGGGCCCTTCTATCCCCGAATGGCTTGGCAAGAAAGCTGGTGGAGGCGCTCATCGCCGGCTTGTGAAGTCGGTGCTTTTGCGATTGCTTTAGACCATGACAGCACTCCGCAACCTCATCACCGATGTCGCAGGCCTGCGCGTCGGCAACGCCCATGATGCCGCGCTTGCCTCTGGTGTGACGGCAATCCTGTTCGACGAGCCTGCCGTCGCCTCCTACGCCGTCAATGGCGGAGCGCCGGGCACGCGGGACACTGACCTGCTGGAACCGGACAAGGTCGTGCCCGGGATCAATGGCATCGTCCTCTCCGGCGGCTCGGCCTATGGTCTCGACGCGGCTGGCGGGGTGCAGGCTTATCTCAGGGAAAGGAATATCGGCTTCGCCGTCGGCCCGGCGCTGGTGGCCCTCGTTCCCCAGGCGACCACGTTCGATTTGCTCAACGGCGGCAACAAGGATTGGGGGCGCTATCCGCCCTATCGCGAGCTTGGCTATGAGGCCGCCGAGAATGCCGGTCTCGATTTCGCCCTCGGCACGGCTGGCGGCGGCTACGGGGCTACGACCGTCGATCTGAAGGGAGGCCTCGGCTCGGCAAGCACGGTGACCAGCGCCGGCCATACGGTAGGTGCGCTCGTCGTCGTCAATGCCCTGGCCTCGACCCTGATCGGCGACGGACCGCATTTCTGGGCAGGCACCTATGAGGAAAGCGAGGAGTTTGGCGGCCTGGGGCACCCTCCCCGGATCACCCCCGAGATGCGGAAGCTCAACTGGAAAGGTCGCGCGCAGGGGGCTGCGCCTCCCACCGCCACCACGATTGCATTGATTGCGACCGATGCCATGCTGACCAAGGCGCAAGCCAAGCGGCTTGCCGTCATCTCCCATGACGGCCACGCGAAGGGCCTGCGCTTCGCTCACGCACTTTATGACGGCGATACGATTTTCGCCGCCGCGACGGGCAAGAAGCCTCTGAAGGACGAGGCGGGGGATTTCATCGAGATCGGTGCCCTTGCCGCCGACTGCCTCGCCCGCGCCATCGCGCGCGGCGTCTACGAGGCCACGGCCCTGCCCTTCCCCGGCGCGCAGCCGGCTTGGCGGGACAGGTTCGGCCGATAGGCGTCAGGCTCAGGGCGAGAGTGTAGCCTGCCTTGCGGCAAAGCTGCATTCCGGATCGTCTCCGAGCCGCCGCAGAAAGTTCGCCATGCGGGCTTCCAGCCTGCTGTGCGTGTTACCAAGCGTACGGTCGAGAGTGGCTTGAACGCTCTCGGTCGAGGCGATGAGCGTCGCGGCCAGGCGTGGAGAGGCCGCCGCAAGCAATCTCCCCCAGCGCTGAGCCTCGCTGGCATCGATGGCAAACCGGGTCCGCACCAGGTCCATGAGGCGATTCTCCGGATCAGCCGGTCGGATCATGAGCAATGTGCTCTCACAGCCGAACAGGTCTTGGGCAGCTCCGCGCATCGGGATCAGATAGGCGATCGCCGCCCCCTGCTCCTCTGTGGCCGGGAGAGAAATGGGACCACGCAGCTGATCGAACAGACCGGATGTTATCCGCTCGAGGCTCTCGCTCAAATTGCTTTGCGCGTTTTCATTCGTAAAGACGACTCGACCACCGGCTCTCACATTCACCTGAGAAAGCCGGGCCTCCATGGCCTCATTACAAGCCAGAAGGCGGCCGTTCCGAGTGAGCACCGCAGCAGGAACATCCATAAACTGGAGAGCGGAAACCGTTGATCGGGCCTGCCGCGTTGCGAGCCTTGTAAATAGGAAGGACGCCCGCGCGAGGTGCGACCGGAGGAGATTGAGGTTCGCCTTGCCGTCCCGATTCAAGGTTCCCTGATCATAGCGACGCTCGAAGCGCATGCACACGAGGCCGCCGCCGGGGATTTGCATGATGGCGCCAGAGGACCACCCGCCGCCACGCGGACGATGGAAATCACGGTACATGGGAATTGAATCAACTTCGCCGGGTGCGAAAATATCGGTTTCATCGAAGAACTGAAGGCGCTTGCGCTGGAGGCCGCGCTTGATCCAAGTATTTTGCAAATGCCAGCCATCTTCATACCATTCAGACAGAATGGGCTGGTAGTAATCCGTAGCGAGCCAGGACCGTTCGCCTCTTCCGGTGACGGCAGCTACGAAGCCCCCCTCAGCTCCTGCAATGACAGAAATCCGGTCGAGAACTTGGAGCCATCGCTCAGGAATAACCGCAGCTTCATAGATATCGCTGATCAGCGACCGGTCGCCCCTCAAAATGCGGCCTCCCGTAACGTTGGATTATATCATATACGTTCCAACTCCTCATTCAAGTAGCCTGCCCCTCTAAACGGACAGGAAAACTGTCTTGTAAGGCTTTGCTCTCAGACGCGCTGAAGAGATAGGCAGAGATTTCATCGAGTGATGCTCGCGCCGCTGATTGTCCGGTGCACCATTGAGCAACGTCCACGAGGTTGCCGCCTTGCCCTTCGCGGACACCAGCCGGCTTGGAAGGATAGCTTCGGTAAATAGGCGTCAGAGCTTGCGGAGCCAGAACGAGGCGCCGTGAAGGCCCAGATCCTTCAGCGCTCCCCGACGGACCAGACTGTCGGTGAGCGAACCCAGCTCAGCATCTTGGCTCACGTACCAGCATGGCATCAGCACCTCGAAGGATTGCGCGCCGAACAGAAGTGCGGTTGCGAGCAGGTACTGCTCGTTCCAGAGCCGTGCGAGATGACCTGAAGGATAGTCGAACGGCAGGTAGATATCATGGATATGCACTACGACGCCCGGCTTCAGGCGCGGCAGGATTTCCAGGAAGAAGACCGTGACGTCCGAGTTCTGGAAGGAGCGGTGCGAGCTGTCGAGAAAGAGAATATCGCCGCTTTCGAGCTCGTCGAAGATCTGCGGTGGGCATTGCTCCAGGGGTGCGCGGATCACCCGGTCGCAAATCCGGTCGATGGCGTTGCGCGGCTCCGGATCAATGGAGATGATCTTCGTGCCGAGCTGATAAGCATTCACCGCCTGGCGCGCGAACTTCGTTGACATGCCTGAGCCGATCTCGACGAAAAGGCGCGGGCTCGATGCCTTGAGAAAGCCCTGCAGCGCCATCGCGTCGAGTGGCGGAAACCAGGTGTTGAGCCAGAAGGGTTTCGTCGAGCTGTAGTCGCCCGCTAAAGGAACCGCACCGAATTGCTCGTCCATCGTTCCAAGATGGCGAATGAAGGCAGCATAGCGCTCCCTACCGGATGCGATCAGCGTCTCCAGTTCAGGATGGGCAGGATTACGCCCGCCATAGCGAACCTTGGCCACATAGGGATAATCGACGATCTTGAACGGATGCTCCGCAGCATCCATCGAGAAAGCCTGCTGTTCAAGCGGGCGAACGATCTTGGACGAGCGATCCGGGACCACCTTGTCGAGGACTTTGGCGTAAACGTCCCCCGCCTCATCGGCTTTGCCCGAGCGGTGGAGCGCGACAGCCAGATCCAGCCACATCTGGCTATTTTCAGGGTGCGCCTCCGCCGCTCTGCGGATGAGCGCGCACCCCTCCTCGTTGCGCTTGAGCTTGACGAGGGTCACGCCCAAGAGGTGCAGGGCCTTGGCATGATCGGGATCGACGGAGAGAACCCGCCTGAAGCTCGCTTCCGCCTGATTGAGCCAATGCTCGCGCAGGCGGGCCAACCCCAGCTGAAGCTCGTGAGTGACCCTATCCTCCGATGACGCCATGTCCGAGTTCAGCGCTTAGAACCGATCCGCCCGATAAGGCTTGGGATCGACCACGGTTGCCTCGCCGGTCATCATCTCGGCAAGCAGGCGGCCGGTGACGGGGCCGAGGGTCAGGCCGTGATGGGCGTGGCCGAAGCCGAACCAGAGGTTCTTGTGGCGGGGCGCTGGGCCGATGATCGGCATCATGTCCGGCGTGCAGGGGCGCATGCCCATCCACGGTTCGGGATCGACCCGCTCGCCGAGTGGGAAGAACTCCCGCGCGATGGGCTCGGCGCGGTTGAGCTGGACCGGGGTTTTCGGCGCATCGCGGAGCGCGAATTCCGCACCCGTGGTTAGGCGGATGCCTTTCGACATGGGCGCCAGGAAATAGCCCCGGTCGAAATCCAGTGTCGGGCGGTTGAGCACCGCGTTGCCCTCGGGCTTGTAGTGCATGTGATAGCCGCGCTTGACCGCAAGCGGCAGGTTGTAGCCGAGCTTCGTCGTCACCACGTCGGCCCAGGCGCCGAGCGCCACTACGACGGCGCCGGCTTCCACGGGCCCGTTTTCGGTCTGGACGCGCCAGCCGGTCGGCGTCTGCTCCAGGGTCTTGGCATCGCCCGCCGCCAGTTCGCCGCCGAGGCGCTCGAACAGGCCCACATAGCCCATGGTGAGCATGTGCGGATCGGACACGGAGGCCGGGTCAGTCCAGTGAATGCCGCCCTTGGTCTGCACCTTGAGGTGCGGCTCGAGCTCGGCGACGCCCAGGGTATTCAGAGCGTTGAAGTTCACGCCGAAGTCGCGCTTCACCTCCTCGGCGTCAGTCAGTTCCTGGTCCATGCTCTTCTGGTCACGGAACACCTTCATCCAGCCGGTCGGGCGGATCAGATGCGTGGAGCCCGATTCCTCGGCCAGCACCATATGCTCGGTCACGCTGTGCTCGATGAGCGGCGCATACTGGCGCGCAATCGCCATATGCTGGGCGGGACGCGAATGCATCCAGTACTGCCACAGGAAGGGGGCGAGCTTGGGGATCGCGGCCCAATGATAGGAGGCATCGATGGTGTTGTTCAGGGCATAGCGCAGCAAGGCCCCGAAATCGTGCGGAAAGCCATAAGGGTAGACGCCTTCACGCTGGATCAAGCCCGCATTGCCGAAGGAGGTTTCCTCGCCGGGCTTGCGCTTGTCGATCAGCAACACCGAGCGCCCGCGCTTCTGCAAATGCACGGCGATGGACACGCCGACGATGCCGGCGCCGAGAACAACCACATCCTTACGCATGAAAGTCCTGCCCTGTTATCTGTTGGCCTCCGAGGCCGGAAGCTGGGCGCTGAATGCCCATTGATGGAGCTTTTTACTCCCGATCCCCGAGCTCCGTCCATGCCTATCGGATTTTCGAAGCCGCTCTCCCCAGGCAAGTGGTATCGGATTGGTTCGCGAATGGACGTCGATGCCCCGTTGCCCGCGGGAAAAGCTCGTGCTACCGGCCCTTTTCATGACACGCCCGCTTCTCATTGCTCCCTCGATCCTAGCCTCCGACTTCTCCAAGCTCGGCGAGGAAATCCGCGCCATCGACGCCGCCGGCGCCGACTGGATCCATATCGACGTGATGGATGGGCACTTCGTCCCCAACATCACCATGGGCCCGGACATCGTGAAGGCGATCCGCCCGCACACGAAGAAGCTCTTCGACGTGCACCTGATGATCGCCCCGGTGGACCCCTATCTCGAAGCCTTCGCCAAGGCAGGCGCGGATATCATCAGCATCCATGCGGAAGCAGGCCCCCACCTGCACCGGTCGCTCCAGACCATCCGCAAGCTCGGCAAGAAGGCGGGCATCGTGCTCAATCCGGGCACTCATGAAGCCTCCATAGAGCCCGTGATCGACGAGGTGGACCTCATCCTCCTGATGACGGTCAATCCCGGCTTCGGCGGGCAGGCTTTCATCCCCGCCGTCTGCCCCAAGCTGCGCCGGATCAAGGAAATGGTCGGGGATCGCAACATCGACATCGAGATCGACGGCGGCGTGACCGCCGAAACCGCACCGCTCGTCGCCGAAGCCGGCGCCAACGTACTCGTTGCCGGCTCCGCCACCTTCAAGGGCGGCCCCGCGGCTTATGCGGCGAACATGGCTGCCATTCGCGAGGCGGCCGAGAAGGCGCGTTGAGATCGACGGGCTATCGTGCTACCGCGCGGGACATATCCCCCGCGTGGAAGTGAAAAGCGATGATCCCTCGTTACAGCCGTCCTGAGATGGTGGCCATCTGGTCGCCGGAAACCAAGTTCCGCATCTGGTTCGAGATCGAGGCTCATGCCACCACGGCGCTCGCCAATCTTGGCGTGGTTCCGAAGGAAGCGGCTGAGATCGTCTGGGAGAAGGGCTCCAAGGCGACCTTCGACGTGGAGCGCATCGATTCCATCGAGCGCGAGGTTAAGCACGACGTCATCGCCTTCCTCACGCATCTGGCCGAGATCGTCGGCCCCGAGGCCCGCTTCGTCCACCAGGGCATGACCTCCTCGGACGTGCTCGACACCACCTTCAACGTCCAGCTCGCCCGCGCCACCGATATCCTGCTGCGCGACATGGACGAGCTGCTCGCCGCCATCAAGCGCCGCGCCATCGAGCATAAGATGACGCCGACCATCGGCCGCTCGCACGGCATCCATGCAGAGCCGACCACGTTCGGTCTCAAGCTCGCCCAGGCCTATGCGGAGTTCGAGCGCTGCAAGATCCGCCTCATCGAGGCCCAGCGCGAGATTGCAACCTGTGCCATATCGGGTGCGGTCGGCACCTTCGCCAATATCGACCCGAGCGTGGAAGAATACGTGGCCGAGCAGATGGGCCTGTCCGTCGAGCCGGTCTCGACCCAGGTCATCCCCCGCGACCGCCACGCCATGTATTTCGCGACTTTGGGCGTCATCGCCTCCTCCATCGAGCGACTGGCGACGGAAGTGCGCCACCTGCAGCGCAGCGAAGTGCTGGAAGCGGAAGAGTTCTTTTCGGCGGGCCAGAAGGGCTCGTCCGCCATGCCGCACAAGCGCAACCCGGTTCTCACCGAGAACCTGACGGGCCTCGCCCGCATGGTGCGCGCCTATGCCATGCCTGCCATGGAGAACGTAGCCCTTTGGCATGAGCGGGATATCTCCCACTCCTCCGTCGAGCGCATGATCGGGCCCGATGCTACCGTCACCCTGGACTTCGCGCTGGCCCGGCTCACGAACGTCATCGATAAGCTCGTGGTCTATCCTGAGAACATGCAGAAGAACCTGGATCGCCTCGGCGGCCTCGTTCACTCGCAGCGCGTTCTCCTGGCTCTCACCCAGAAGGGCGCCTCCCGCGAGGACGCCTATCGGCTGGTCCAGCGCAACGCCATGCCGGTCTGGCGCGGCGAAGGCGATTTCCTGACCCTTCTCAAGAGCGACGCCGACGTCACGAAGTACCTGACCCCTAAGGAAATCGAGGACTGCTTCGACCTCGGCTACCACTTCAAGCATGTGGATACGATCTTCACGCGGGTCTTCGGCGCAACGGGAGCATAGCTTAAGGGCTGGAAATTTTTCTCCAATGCGCGACAATTCCCGTGTGAGTTCAACGGTACGGGAACGGCGGCCATGCTGTCGGAAAAACTTCTCAGCCTTGCCTTCACGAGGGCCGTCAAGCACGGCACCCTCGAACTGACCACGGCGGGAGGCCAGCTCTTCACCTTCGGTGACGGCGGGTCTCCCCGGGTTTCGATCCGGTTCACGGACAAGGCGGCTCAGACCGCCTTGTGCCTCCATCCGGAGCTGAAGCTCGGCGAGCTGTTCATGGATGGGCGGCTCATCATCGAGGAAGGCGACATGCTCGACCTCCTCCAGCTTCTCCTTCAGGACACCCATGGGGAACTGCACGAACTCCCCCTACGCCGCATACGCAAGATCCAGAACTGGATGCGCTTGCGCGGCGAGAACGACATGGTTCGTTCCAAGCACAATGTCGCCCACCATTACGATCTCGACGGGCGGCTTTACGCCCTCTTCCTCGACAGCGACCGGCAATATTCCTGCGCCTATTTCGACCACCCGGACGAGGATCTGGAGGCGGCGCAGCTCGCCAAGAAGCGGCACATCGCGGCCAAGCTCATGGTGGACCGGGGCCATAGTGTGCTCGATATCGGCTCCGGCTGGGGCGGAATGGGCCTTTACCTTGCGCAGGTGGCAGGCGCCGGCTCGGTGAAGGGCGTGACCCTGTCGCAAGAACAACTGGAGGCCTCCCGCAAGCGCGCAACCTCAGCCGGTCTCGTGGACCGCGTACGCTTCGAGCTGGAGGATTACCGGGCGACGAAAGGCTCCTTCGATCGCATCGTCTCGGTCGGCATGTTCGAGCATGTGGGCCTTGCATCCTACGACGATTATTTCAGCACCAGCCGCAGTCTCCTGAAGGAGGACGGCGTGATGCTCCTCCACACCATCGGGCGTTCCGGCACGCCCTACCCCACCAATCCCTGGATCACGAAATACATCTTCCCGGGTGGGCACCTGCCCGTGCTCTCCGAGATGATGCTCGCCATCGAGCGCGCGGGGCTGATCGTTACCGATATCGAGATCCTGCGCCTTCACTATGCCTATACCCTCAAGGCTTGGCGCGAGCGCTTCCTGGCCCAGCGGGAGGAGGTTCTGAAGCTTTACGACGAACGCTTCTGCCGGATGTGGGAGTGCTACCTCGCCATGTCGGAATCCGCCTTCCGCTGGCAGGATGCGGTGGTGTTCCAGCTGCAGCTGACCCGGCGCAACGACGTGGTGCCGCTCACCCGCGACTACATCGCCGAGCGGGAGGCCGCTTTGAAGGCATCGGAGCAGATGGAGTTCAAGCGCAGCGCTTGAACCTGCACAGGAGCGCCTTTATCTCGATGTCATGAAAACCTCCGATTGCGACATCCTCATCGTCCCAGGCCATGAAAATTCCGGCTCCGACCACTGGCAGAGCCGGTGGGAGCGCCAGCTCTCGACCGCATGGCGGGTCGAGCAGGAGAACTGGGACGCCCCGAACAAGGACGCCTGGGTCGCGCGCGTCGTCGATGACGTGAAGCGCGCCAAGAAGCCCGTCGTTCTGGTCGGACACAGCCTCGGCGTCATGGCGATCATCCACGCCGCTCCGCTTCTTCCCAAGGACAAGGTCCAGGGCGCCTTTCTGGTGAGCCCGCCGGATGTAGAGCGGCCGGATTTCGTCCCCGCCATCGACCGCGCCTTCGCGCCGATCCCGCGCGATCCGCTGCCCTTCCCATCGGTGCTGGTCGCCAGCCGCACCGACCCGCTTTGCGATTACGACAAGGCGGAGGACATGGCGTATACCTGGGGCTCGGCCTTCGTCGATGCGGGCGATGCCGGCCACCTCAACACGGAAAGCGGGCACGGCCCCTGGCCGGAGGGCCTCATGCGCTTCGCTGGGTTTTTGAAGCGGTTGGGCCAGAAATAGACCATTCCGTCAAAGGATAAGCGCGTGCTTCCCTCCCCCTTGCGGGGAGGATTAGGGTGGGGGTTTATGGCCGGGTGAGCGCTTTCAAGATAAAGCGCAGTCCTAACCTCTTCCGGGTGGGAGAGGTCGACGCGCGGCAGCGCGGCGGGTGAGGGAATGCGGTTTCCGGATAGGTCGGACCCTCACCCTGCCCCTCTCCCGCTCGGGAGAGGGGATGCGCGGTGATCCGCCCAATGCTCACTGGAAGACCCGCAGCGCTTTGACTTTTCGCCCCCCACCCTGACCCTCCCCGCAAAGGGAGGGAATAAGTGCGGCGCACATCCACCCCCACCTTTTCCACATGACGAAAAGTTCATCCGGCCTTCATTCGACCAAGAGCACCATGGGCGCATTCTCATCGTTGTATCTCGAAGGAGGATATTCGAATGAAGATCATCGCCACCCTTGCCGCTGCCGCCGTGCTTGCGAGCGCAGGCACCTACGCTCTGGCGCAGGCTCCGGCTCCCACGACTCCGCCTGCGGCAGGCCAGGAGCAGGCGCGTCGGGAGCCCCGTCGGGGCATGTCCCAGGACGAGTATAACCGCCTCGTCGATGCCCGCGTCGCCTCCATCAAGGCAGGCCTGAAGCTCTCGGGCGATCAGGAGCGTCTGTGGGGTCCGGTGGAAACCGCGATCCGGACATCGGCTTCCGAGCGCTATACCAACATGCAGCAGTTCCGCGAGAACCGCGATCAGCGCCGCTCCATGGACTTCATGCAGCGCCTCGAGCAGCGCAACACCATGATGAATCAGGGCGCCCAGCGCTCGGCGGCGCTGACGACGGCGATGCGCCCCCTTTGGGACAGCTTCAGCGAGGACCAGAAGCGGATCGCTCCGCGCCTGATGCGTGAAGCTATGAACGGCGGCTGGGGCGAGCGTCGCGGCCGTGGCGGGCGCGATGGCCATCACGACCGCCGTGCCGCAATGATGGACCACGGTCCGGGTCACGGTGGCCCCGGTCAGCGCGGTCCTGCTCCGCAGCCTGCTCCTCAGCAGTAAGCAGTGCACACCGAAAACAAAAAGGCCGCCCGATGGGCGGCCTTTTCAGTTTGAAGTCGGCTTCGCGGATTAGCGCGAATAGAACTCGATCACGAGGTTCGGTTCCATCTGGACAGCGTACGGCACTTCCGACAGGGTCGGGATGCGCGTCACGCGGGCCGTCATCTTGGAATGATCGACCTCGATGTAGTCCGGAACGTCACGCTCGGCGAGCTGGGACGCCACGACGACGACTTCGAGCTGCTTGGACTTGTCCTTCACCTCGATCACGTCGCCGGCCTTAACCTGATAGCTCGGGATGTTCACGCGGCGGCCGTTGACCTTCACGTGACCATGGTTGACGAACTGACGGGCGGCGAAGGGGGTCGCGACGAACTTCGCGCGGTACACGACCGCGTCGAGACGGCGCTCGAGCAGGCCGACCAGGTTCTCACCCGAGTCGCCCTTCAGGCGGATAGCCTCGGCGTAGTAACGACGGAACTGCTTCTCGGTGATGTTCGCGTAGTAGCCCTTCAGCTTCTGCTTGGCGCGGAGCTGGGTGCCGAAGTCGGACATCTTGCCCTTGCGGCGCTGGCCGTGCTGGCCGGGGCCGTATTCGCGGCGGTTCACGGGGCTCTTCGGGCGACCCCAGATATTCTGACCCATACGGCGGTCAAGCTTGTGCTTGGCCTGAATGCGCTTCGACATCGCTGTTCCTCTTTGTTGTCGAATGAGCGAGGAACGCGCCCTCCTCTTCCCCTAGGGGACGACAGGCCGACCAAAAGCCGGGCCACGGGAGCGTAAAAAGTTACGCGGCCCCGTTAAGGACCGCGTGAACGGGTGGGGTTTATGGGAAAGGGAGAGGAAAGTCAATCAATTCCGCTTCAGCCCACCATCAACGGCATTTCCTCGACAGTCACGAGCGGCAACCCCTTGTCCTTCAAGGCCGCGCGCAGCGGGTCCGTCACCCCGGCGCCGCTGGTGAACACCGCCACGGCCTCGTTCTCGTCGGCTTCGTGGCCCGGCACTGGCTGGCCGATGAGCTGGGTCACGCGGCGTCCGATGGCCGGGGCCGGATCGATCCAGGTTACGGCCCAGGGACTGAGCGCCTGGAAGCGCTGGAGGAGAAGCGGGTAATGGGTGCAGCTGAGCGCCACCACATCGGTCCGCCCGTCCTTTTCTTCGATGAAGCAGGGTAGAAGCTCGTCCAGGATCTCCGCATCCGGGACGGGCGCACCCGCAAGCTCAGCCTCAGCGATGGCCGCGAGGCGGCGGGAGCCGACGAGATTGACCTTGCAACTGGCGGCATAGGTCTCGATGAGGTCCCGCGTGTAATCCCGCACCACCGTCGCCGGGGTGGCGAGCACGGTGACATAGCCTGAGCGCGTGGTCTGCGCCGCCGGCTTGATGGCCGGCACCGTGCCGACGAAGGGCACGGAAAACCTCTCCCGCAGATGCGGCAGCACTAAGGTCGAGGCCGTGTTGCAGGCGATCACCACGAGCTCGGGGTCATGAAGAGCGATCAGGCGCTCCATGACGGAGATAACCCGCGCCACCAGAACGTCCTGGCTCAAGCCCCCATAAGGAAAGCCCGCATCGTCCGCCGCGTAGACATAGCGCGCGTCCGGGCGGACCTTCAGCACCTCGGAGAAGACCGTGAGGCCGCCGAGGCCGGAATCGAAGACGAGGATGGTGGGAACGGGAGACGGCATGACAGCTGGGTTATAGGTCGTTCCAGCCAGAAGATCGACACGCATACGCCACACCTTACGAACGAAGATGGTTCAGGAATTCCGAGAGGCCCTGCTTGGTTTCATTGGGAGTCGGAGTGGGAGCGAAGTTCAGCCTGCGCCGCGGCCCCGCCTCCGGCTGCTTCTCCTGCCCCTCTACTTTCGGCATCTGGGCCGAGAGACGCTTTACAGGCCAGCCGTCGCTCCAGTTGCCCATATCGACGAATTTGGAATCGCGGGTGAGAGCTGCCGCATCCTTGCCGGCGAAGGCCGCATCGGCGGCGATCTCGAAGGTCCGCCAATAGGCTTGGTAATCGAGCGTATCGGTGCCGTTATTGCCGAGCTGTTGGGTCAGGATGGTCTGGGGACCCGACAGCGACATGTCGGCGCTCCAGCGCCAGGTGTTCTTCTGCTTGGGGTCGCGGGGCGGATCGAGCGGCAGCTTGATGGCCGAGGCGTCGTAATCAGCCTTCGGCGAGCCCGGAGAGGCAGTTGTCGCCGTGAGCGGCGGGTAGCCGTGATCATCCGAGCTGGTCCGCATGAACAGCTTGCGGTTCGCCGGCACGCCGCTCGACGCTTCGAGAATGCGGCGGGCGGCACGGTCGATGGGCAGATGCTCGCGGTCGCCGCTCATCGTGATGACGAGCGTCGAGGGATCGATGGCCGAGAGGTCGCGGAGCATGATGCCCCTCTCCTTCTCGTTGGAAGCGATGCCGCCCGGCATGAGGCCGAAGATCAGCCTCGGCATCGGCAGCTTGCTCTCGCCCACGCCGGACGCGACGTTCAAGGCAATCGGCATGCCGGCGGAATGCCCGATGAAGGCCACGCGCTTGAGATCGGGCTTTGCCGCCGCATCTTCGGCAAGCTCCGTCAGCGCATTCTGAATCAGGGTTTCCGAGAGCGACGTCGCATCGCCGGGACGCGAGCGGTTCACCTCCTGGAAGCGCGGGAAGAGCACGAGATAGCCCTTGCGCGCCAGATGATCGATGAAGCCGCCATAGAGACCGGGGTTCACCGCTCCCCAGGAATGGAAGAACACCACCACCGGACGCGGCGCGGCGGGCGTATCGGAGCCATGGAACACGTAGGTGCCGGAACTTGCCGTTCCGGTGCCGCGCTTGATCACCTCGGAAATCTTGTAGTCCGACCCGCCCGGCCCCTGCTCCGGCTGCTTCGGCGGCGTCGCTGCGACGGCCCAGGGAGCCGCGAGGCACGAACCAAGAAGGAGAAGCGTAGTCAGCGAGCGGCGCATGGCGATCTCAGGTCAGGATTGAGCAGGGCAGACGGCGCCCGGCAACACTAGATCAGAAGTTCTTTAAGGCTTTCTCAACCGCCGACCTTCCGCAAGTGCGCGAATCGCCCCGCGTAGCGTGCGAACATCCTGCTCCGTCATTGCCAGGCGATGGAAGATGTCCCGCATGTTGCGAGCCATGATCGGCTTCTTGTCCTCGGGGTAGAAGTTTACGGCTTCCAGCTCCTTTTCGAGATAATCGAAGAAGGAGGTGACGGCCTCCCGGGCCGCAGGCGGAGAGCGGATCTCACCGTCGAAAGGCAGCGCGCCGCCGGTGGCGAGCTTGTACCATTCGTACGAGACCAGAAGCACGGCCTGCGCGAGATTGAGCGACGAGAACTTGGGGTCCACCGGAAAAGTAATGATGGCATCCGCGAGGGATATCTCGTCGTTCTCGAGCCCCGTCCGCTCCCGCCCGAACATGATGCCGATCCGCTGGCCCTCGCTGGTTCGCTGGTGCGCCTCCTTCATGGCAGGCTCCGGCGCGAAGACGCGCTTCATCTGCCCGCGCTCGCGGGCGGTTGTGGCGAAAACGTAGTTGAGATCCGCGATTGCCTCTTGAGCCGTATCGTAGAGCTTGGCTCCGTCCAGCACATGCACGGCGCCGGATGCCGCCGAATGCGCGCCTTTGCGCGGCCAGCCATCCCGAGGGGCCACGATGCGCAGCTCCGACAGGCCGAAATTGGCCATGGCGCGCGCCA
The DNA here is from genome assembly GCF_054049475.1 of Microvirga sp. P5_D2. Classification (NCBI taxonomy): domain Bacteria; kingdom Pseudomonadati; phylum Pseudomonadota; class Alphaproteobacteria; order Hyphomicrobiales; family Methylobacteriaceae; genus Microvirga; species Microvirga sp. P5_D2. The sequence goes on from NZ_JBFUMH010000009.1 coordinate 75,674, forward strand.
CCATGCCGATATTTTCCGCCAGCTGGGGCTCGACGAGGATGATGGTTGTAAGGTTCATGGCGTTCGGATCTTAAAGGATCGGCTGAGACGGAGTTTCTCCCCATACAGCCCAAGGCCCTAGCCCGCCACATTGATTTCTAGATCAAGCTTCACAGATGGCATCGTACGCACAAAGGCAGGCGGGAAAGCGATGATTGTCGCCGATGAAGTCCTGATCTCGGCCGTCACGTTCATCCTCCTGGTGGGGGCCTCGCTCGGCTGCTTGTTCGGGCATGTGAGGCTGTCCGCGAAGCAGCTTCAGGAAGACACGAGCTCCACCGTCCGGGTCGTCGCCAACATCTTCGTGGTCATCGCCTCCCTCGTGCTCGGCCTGATGCTGAACTCGGCCAAGAACACTTTTCAGGGCGTGGATGACGCTGTCCATACCTATGCGACCGACCTTATCCTGCTCGACAAGACCGTCCGAACCCTAGGGCCCGCCGGCGACGACATTCACCGCGGGATCATTGCCTACCTCGACCGAGCACTCAGCGCGAGCCCTGGTGTCGACCCCGACAGGCAGGCCGAAATCCTGCTTGAGGATGTCGGCAATCGGCTGCGAGCGGTCCAGGCAACCGGCGATCAGCAGACGGCTCTCTGGAACGAGGCGCGGCAGCTCTACCGGGCGGTTCTCGACCAACGCTGGGTCATCATCGGCCAATCGGGAGGCACCATCCCGATGCCTCTTATCGTGGTGGTCATCGCTTGGCTCGTCCTGATCTTCGCGAGCTTCGGCTATCGGTCGCCCCGAAACGCGGTCGTCATCACCACTCTCGTCGTCGCAGCCTTCCTGATCTCGGCCTCGCTCTGCCTGATCCTAGACATGGACAATCCCTCAACCGGGCTGATCCAGGTCTCGGACGAGCCGCTGCAACGCGTCTTTGAGCAGATCCGAGGGTAAGCCTCCGATCCGCCGCCCTGAAGCCCATGCCGCCCTGTGCCCGGACGACGCGAAAAATACCCAAAGCCGCAGAAAGCGCTGAATTCGGGCAAGCCCCCCACCTTCCCCCGGAGCCTTAACCGCGCTATAGCCCCGGCAACCCGTCTGCCGTAGGCAGGCCCGTTTCAGCCCTGAAAAGCAAGGTGAGATCATGGCGAAGATCAAGGTTGCCAATCCTGTCGTCGAACTCGACGGCGACGAGATGACCCGCATTATYTGGCACTTCATCAAAGAGAAGCTGATCCACCCCTATCTCGACATCGACCTSAAGTACTACGACCTGTCGATTGAACATCGKGACGCCACCAATGATCAGGTCACGGTCGAGGCGGCGGAAGCCATCAAGAAGTACGGCGTCGGCGTGAARTGCGCCACCATCACGGCCGACGAGGCCCGCGTGGAAGAGTTCAAGCTCAAGGACATGTGGAAGTCGCCCAACGGCACGATCCGCAACATCCTCGGCGGCGTGATCTTCCGCGAGCCGATCATCTGCAAGAACGTGCCGCGCCTCGTGCCCGGCTGGACCCAGCCGATCATCGTCGGCCGCCACGCCTTCGGCGACCAGTACAAGGCCACGGACTTCAAGGTGCCCGGCAAGGGCCGCCTGACCATGAAGTTCGAGGGCGAGGACGGCACCGTCATCGAGAAGGAAATCTTCAAGTTCCCGGACGCCGGCGTCGCCATGGGCATGTACAACCTCGACCAGTCGATCCGCGAGTTCGCCCGCGCCTCGCTSAACTACGGCCTGAACCGCAAGTATCCGGTCTACCTCTCCACGAAGAACACCATCCTCAAGGCCTATGACGGCCGCTTCAAGGACATCTTCGAGGAGGTCTACCAGAACGAGTTCAAGGCGAAGTTCGACGCCGCCGGCATCACCTACGAGCACCGCCTCATCGACGACATGGTGGCTTCGGCCCTCAAGTGGTCGGGCGGCTATGTGTGGGCGTGCAAGAACTACGACGGCGACGTGCAGTCCGACACGGTGGCCCAGGGCTTCGGCTCGCTCGGCCTCATGACCTCCGTGCTGATGACGCCGGACGGCAAGACGGTGGAAGCGGAAGCCGCCCACGGCACCGTGACGCGCCACTACCGCGAGCACCAGAAGGGCAAGGAG
>NZ_JBFUMH010000010.1:0-77463 GCF_054049475.1 Microvirga sp. P5_D2
GCCTGCCTCGATCTGCTCCAGTTTGCGCTCGAAGGTGGCCCAGCGCATGCCTTTGGGCTTGTCGATGGGATCTCCAATGCCACCATCAGCTCCGAGACGCCTTCAGCGCTTGAACGCCTGACTGACGGCGCGGTCATAGGGGCTTTGGCGCTGGCAGCGGTAGGCGAAGTCGCCGCATCACGCTAGACGAGGCTCTTAGGGAAGACTTGAGGGTTAAGGCTTTCACGTCATCATCGCCGGCCTCGTGGCGGTGATCTCGATTGTTCAAGCGCGGCGTTTTTCAGAAGCAGAATGGCTGGAACAAGCCCGAACCTGACGGAGAATGCTACCCCTCAAGCCGGATCGCGCGCTCTCCGAACACCCGAGCTTTTCTTAGGCTTCTTTGCCCCAGCCACTTTCCGGCGCTGTGCGGCCTGAACCGCCATCCTGCCCAACTGCGCCGCCTCATCTGAATCATCCAGAGCCGATTCCGGCATGAGCCAGTAGCTCATGAGCGTAGTCCTGCCGTCCTTGGTCGTGTAGGCGAAGGGGCGTGAGCCGAGATCGCGGAAGGTCGCGATGCTTTCGTCATCGACCTTCAGGTACAATTCGCCACCGGCTTCCAGGGCAAACATCAGCTCGCCCTGATAGACGCCTTGCCCGCCGAACATCCTGCGAATGTGAATCGGTCCGAGGCCTCGGAAGACATCGCGAATGGCCCCGGCGTCCATGAGCTAGCTTGCCGATGATTGAAGATTCGAAGGCGTGGCGGGCGTGATGGCGACGGATTCGCCACAGCCGCAGGCCGAGGTCTGGTTCGGGTTGTTGAACACGAACTGGGACGACATCTTCGAGGTCTGGAAGTCCATCTCGGTGCCGAGCAGGAACAGCACCGCTTTCGGATCGATGAGCACGGTCACGCCCTTGTCCTCGATCACCTCGTCGAGCGGGTTGATGCTCTCGGCATATTCCATGGTGTAGGACATGCCGGCGCAGCCGCCGTTCTTGACGCCGACGCGTACGCCGACGATGGGCCTCTCGGCCTTTGCGATGATATCCTTGACGCGGGTTGCTGCCGCGTCGCTCAAGGTGACGACCTTGAAACCGGGTAGAGCCATTGGCCTTCTCTCCTGGCAGCCGGGTTCAAGGCCCGGGCAGAACGAGTACGATTACCCTTAGATAAGAGATGAGAGGGCAAACGTCGAGACCGTTCGGGGTTGTGCATACGGCCTAGGTAGACCATATGGGGTGAGCCTTACCCATAAGGAAATCCCACCCATCGAGGAGAACAGATGCCGCACCATACGCCGCTGATTTCAACCATTGTCGTCGGCCTGGTCCTGGCATTTATCTTCGGCGCCTTAGCACATCGCGTCCGCATTTCCCCCCTCGTTGGATATCTCATCGCAGGCGTTCTCGTTGGCCCCTTCACACCGGGCTACGTGGCGGACCAGGGTCTCGCCAATCAGCTCGCCGAAATCGGCGTAATCCTGCTGATGTTCGGCGTCGGCCTGCACTTTTCTCTCAAGGATCTCCTCTCCGTCCGCGCCATCRCCATCCCTGGAGCCGTGGTTCAGATCGCCGTCGCCACGGCTCTCGGAATGGGGTTGGCCTGGGTCATGGGCTGGAGCATCGCGGCGGGCGTGGTCTTCGGCCTTGCGCTCTCGGTCGCCAGTACCGTGGTGCTCCTGCGCGCCCTCCAGGAGCGCCGCCTCGTCGAAACAGAGCGTGGTCATATCGCCGTGGGCTGGCTGATCGTCGAAGATCTGGCGATGGTGCTGACCCTGGTGCTGCTGCCGGCCTTCGCCAATGCTACCTCCAGCGCCTCGGCGGATATGGAATCCATCGTGATTTCGCTGGGCCTCACGCTAGGCAAGGTCGTGGCCTTCGTGGCCATCATGCTCATCGTCGGCCGCCGGGTGATCCCCTGGATCCTTCACTACGTGGCGCATACGGGCTCACGGGAGCTGTTTCGCCTCTCGGTCCTCGCCATCGCCCTCGGTGCCGCGTTCGGCGCGGCCGAGCTGTTCGGCGTGTCGTTTGCTCTCGGCGCATTCTTTGCCGGCATGGTGTTGAGCGAGTCGGAGCTCAGTCATCAGGCAGCTTCCGAGTCTTTGCCCCTGCGCGACGCCTTCGCGGTGCTGTTCTTCGTGTCGGTCGGCATGCTGTTCGACCCGATGATCCTGGTGAACGAGTTCGGCCCGGTGATGGCGACCTTCCTCATCATCGTCGTCGGCAAGTCGCTGGCGGCGTTTGCCATCGTCAGGCTGTTCCGCCACCCCGATTCCACGGCGCTGACCATTGCGGCGAGCCTTGCGCAGATCGGCGAATTCTCCTTCATCCTCGCGGGCCTCGGCGTCGATCTTCAGCTGCTGCCCGAGCAGGGCCGCGACTTGATCCTGGCCGGCGCCATTCTCTCGATCCTGGTCAACCCGTTTCTGTTCACCCTGCTCGACCGCTGGTTCTCGAAGGGCGAAAAGGCAAAGGCCACTGCGAAGGCAGAGGCCGTCAAAGCCGAAAAGGAAGCTGTCGCGGCGGAGAAGGCGGCTGCCGCCGCACGGGAGCCGCTTCCAGTTACGCCACTCACCGATCACGTCGTTCTCGTGGGACACGGACGGGTCGGCAAGTTCATCAGCCACAAGATGACAGCCGCCGGCACGCCCTATCTTGTGATCGAGACCGAGAAGAATCAGGTTACGGATCTGCAGAAGGAAGGCTCGCCGGTCATTATCGGTAACGCCGCCGATCCAGAGGTCGCTGCAGCGGCGAACATCAAGGAGGCCAGGTGCCTCCTGGTAGCGATCCCGGACGCATTCGAGAGCGGCCAAGTCGTCGAACAGTCGCGCAGGCTCAATCCAGATCTGCCCATTATCGTGCGGGTTCACTCCGACGCCCAGGAGGAACACGTCATGAAGTATGGTGCCTCCCGAATCGTCATGGGCGAGCAGGAGATCGCGCGGGCAATGTTCGCCGCCGTGCCCGACGCACCCCGCGAGCCGGTTCTGTCGGCCGTCGAGGATGCCAATGAGCACCCGGAAGTGGCGGCCCAGCTATCAGAGGATGAGGCAGACGTGAAGGCCCATGCCAGACCGACGGCCGAGGAGCCGGTGATCGAACGGCCGCTCGACAAAACGGCGGACGATTCGGGGCGCTGAGACCCTCACAACTCTTCCAGACATAAAAAAGGCCGGGACGAACCCGGCTATTTTCACGAATTGCGTATCGAGCCTACGACGGCCCTACCACATGTCGAGCGCGACACGGGCCTCGTCGGACATGCGGCTCTGATCCCACGGCGGGTCGAACACGATGGTGGCCTTGACGCTCTGGACACCCGGCACGGCCGCGACTGCGTTCTCTACCCAGCCCGGCATCTCGCCCGCGACGGGGCAGCCCGGTGCCGTGAGGGTCATGTCGATGGCCACGTTGCGGTTGTCGTCGATATCGACCCGGTAGATCAGACCAAGCTCGTAGATGTCGGAGGGGATCTCAGGGTCATAGACGGTCTTGAGGGCTGCGATGATGTCGTCCGTCATGCGGTCGAGCTCTTCGGGCGGAATCCCTGCGCCTGGGGAGACCTGCGGTGCGTTGGGCCCGTCATGGATGGGTGTCTGGTCGTTCACAGGTTTGATCCTTCAGGCAAACAGGGTTTCCGCCTTCTGCAAGGCGTCCGCCAGCTTATCGACTTCTTCCATGGTGTTGTAGAGGCCGAATGAGGCGCGGCAGGTGGAAGTTGCGCCGAACCGCTCTAGCAGCGGCATGGCGCAATGGGTGCCGGCACGAACCGCCACGCCCTGCCGGTCGATGATGGTCGCGACGTCATGGGCATGGGCGCCCTTCATCTCGAAGGCGAGAATTGGACCCTTGCCCTTAGCTCTACCGATGATGCGGATGGAGTTCATGGCGCCGAGYCGCTCATGGGCATAGGCCGACAGGGCCTCCTCATGGGCGCGGATATTCTCCCGGCCCAGGTGCAACATGAAGCGCAGAGCGGCATCGAGCCCGATGGCCTCGATGATGGCAGGAGTGCCGGCCTCGAAGCGGTGCGGCGGATCATTGTAGGTGATCGCGTCCTGGCGGACCTCGCGGATCATCTCACCGCCGCCGGAATAGGGCGGCATCTTCTCGAGCAAAGCGCTCTTGCCGTAGAGAACGCCGATACCCGTGGGGCCATAGACTTTGTGGCCGGTGAAAACATAGAAATCCGCATCGAGATCGCGCACGTCCACATCGAGGTGCACGGCGCCCTGTGCACCGTCCACGAGAACGGGCACGCCATGCGCATGGGCGATGCGGATGATGTCCTTGATCGGCGTCACCGTGCCGGTCACGTTCGACATATGCGTGATGGAAACGATCTTGGTGCGCGGCGAGATCAGCTTCTCGAATTCGTCGAGGAGGAAATTGCCCTCGTCGTCCACCGGCGCCCACTTGATCACCGCGCCTTTGCGCTCACGCAGGAAGTGCCAGGGCACGATGTTGGAATGGTGCTCCATGATGGAGAGGATGATCTCATCACCCTCCCCGATATTCATGCGTCCGAACGAATCCGCCACGAGGTTGTAGGCTTCCGTGGCCGACTTGGTGAACACGATCTCGTTGACGGACTCGGCATTGAGGAACGCACGCACGGTCTCACGCGCCTGCTCGAACCCTTCGGTCGCCGCGTTCGCCATGAAGTGCAGGCCGCGATGAACGTTCGCGTAGCCCGTCTGCATGGTGTTCACCATGGCGTCGATCACCGCGAGCGGCTTCTGGGCCGAAGCGGCGTTGTCGAGATAGACGAGGGGCTTGCCATAGACCTGCTCGYCCAGGATCGGAAACTGCGCCCGGATCGCTTCGACATCGTAGGGCTTCACAGGTGCGTTCATTGCCTGATCCATTTCTCTGACGTCATGGCCGGGCTTGTCCCGGCCATGACGTAGTGTCTTACGAACGAGCCTTCAGCCAGCCCTCGACGGTGCCGATCAGGGCCTCGCGGGCGGCTTCGTTCTCGACGAACTCGATCGCCTCGCCGAGGAAGGCCTGAACCAGCAGGCTCTCGGCCACCTTCTTCGGCAGGCCGCGAGCCATGAGGTAGAACAGGAGATCCTCGTCGAGCTGGCCGCAGGTGGCGCCGTGGGCGCACTGCACGTCGTCGGCGAAGATTTCGAGTTCGGGCTTGTTGTTCATCGACCCGCCCTCCTCCAGGAGGAGCGCCGCCGACATCATGCGGCCGTCGGTCTTCTGGGCGTGATGCGGAACGATGATCTTGCCCTGGAAAACGCCGGTCGCCTCATTGTCGATGACTGTCTTGAACAGCTCGCGGCTCTCGCAGTGGAGCGCATTATGCTCGACCACCAGCGTGGAATCGCTGTGCTGCGTACCTTTAAGCATCGTTGCGCCGTTGACGCGCAGGTTCGTGTTGTCGCCATTGAGAATGGCGTAAACCTGATGGCGGGACACGGCTGGGCCGGCCACCACGTTGATGCTGTTGAACAATGCATCGGCGCCGACCTTCAGGGCCAGCGTCGACAGGGCCAGCGACTTGTCGCCTTCCGCATTCACGCGCACGTGCTGCACGTTGGTACGGTCGCCCGCGATCAGCTCGATCACGTCGTTCGGCTGATGGTTCGCGCCATCGGTGCTCTCGTGGCTCTCGAACAGGGTCACGGATGCACCCTCCTCCACCACCACCAGAATGCGGGTCGCGGTGGCGACCGCCGAAGCGGAAGCCGTGACGAAGCGCAGGTGAACCGGGGTCTCGACGGGGCCGGCCACGCGGATCATGACGCCATCGGCCATGAACGAGGTGTTGAGCTGGTAGACCGGGTTCTCGCTCGCCCACGGAACCGGGCTGAGCTTGGCCAGCCATTCGTGGCCGTTCGCCAGAGCCTCGGCCAGGGGCACGATCTCGACGTTCTCGGGCAGGTTATGGAAGTCCACCGCATCGCGCACGAAATGGCCGTTCACGAACGGCACCTCAAGCGCCTCAATGCCCGCGAGCGTCTTGGCGTTCCGGAGAGCGCTCTTGGCCTCGTCCGCGGAGGGCACGCCAGCGAAGGGGGCGACCTCGCGCATCAGGGCGCGCAGATCCGTGTACTTGAACTCCTCGACCCGGCGGTGAGGAAGGCCGCGCGAGTTGAACTGCTCGAAGGCCTGGGCGCGCGATTCCGCATTGCCCGGGAGCACGGACTTCGTGCTCTCGAAGGCCTGCACCAGCGCTGTTTCCGCCGGCGTCTTCATGAGGGTCACGTCAGCCATGTTAGGCGGCCTCGCTTTCCCGGTAATCGGCATAGCCGTTGGCTTCGAGCTCGAGCGCCAGATCCTTGCCACCCGAGCGCACGATACGGCCGCCATGCATCACGTGCACGCTATCGGGCACGATGTGGTTCAGGAGGCGCTGATAGTGCGTGATGACGAGGAAGGCGCGATCCGGCGAACGGAGCGAGTTCACACCTTCCGACACGATGCGCAGCGCGTCGATGTCGAGGCCGGAATCCGTCTCGTCCAGGATGCAGAAGGACGGCTGGAGCAGCGCCATCTGCAGGATTTCCATGCGCTTCTTCTCACCGCCGGAGAAGCCGACGTTCAGGGCGCGCTTGAGCATGTCCTTGGGAATTTCGAGCTTCGCGGCGGCTGCGTTCACCTGCTTGATGAAGTCGGGAGTCGAAAGCTCATCCTCACCGCGCGCCTTGCGCTGGGCATTCATGGCGGCCTTCAGGAAGGTCATCGAGCCGACGCCGGGGATCTCCAGCGGATACTGGAAGGCCAGGAACACGCCGGCGGCGGCGCGCTGATCGGCCTCCATCTCCAGCAGGTTCTCGCCGTTGAGCAGGATCTCACCGTCGAGGATCTCGTAGTCCTCCTTGCCGGCGATCACATAGGACAGGGTCGACTTGCCCGAGCCGTTCGGGCCCATGATGGCAGCGACCTCGCCCTTGTTCACGGTGAGGTTGAGGCCGTTGAGAATGCGCTTGTCCTCGATCTGGACAACAAGGTTCTTGATTTCGAGCATTTGTGAATTCCATCCACGTCATCCCGGACGGCTTGAAAGCCGATCCGGGATCGTTATCCGAATTGAACTGGTTTTCGCGATCCCGGTTCTTAGCTTCGCTTGGCCGGGATGACACGTGTTCCTTAACCGACCGAGCCTTCCAGCGAGATCGAAATCAGCTTTTGCGCTTCCACCGCGAACTCCATCGGGAGCTGCTGCAGCACGTCCTTCACGAAGCCATTCACGATGAGCGCGGTTGCCTCTTCTTCCGAGAGACCGCGCTGCTGGCAGTAGAACATCTGATCCTCGGAGATCTTCGATGTCGTCGCCTCGTGCTCGAACACGGCACTCGCGTTCTTCGACTCGATGTAGGGCACCGTATGCGCGCCGCACTGGTTGCCGATGAGGAGCGAGTCGCAGTTCGTGAAGTTGCGCGCGCCGGTCGCCTTGCGGTGAGCCGACACGAGGCCGCGATAGGTGTTCTSSGACTTGCCSGCSGCGATGCCYTTSGAGATGATCCGGCTCGTGGTGTTCTTGCCSAGATGGATCATCTTCGTGCCGSAATCGACCTGCTGCATGCCGTTCGACACAGCGATCGAGTAGAACTCACCACGCGAGTTGTCGCCGCGCAGGATGCAGGACGGRTAYTTCCAGGTGATCGCCGAACCSGTCTCCACCTGAGTCCAGGTGATGACCGAGTTCTTGCCACGGCAATCGCCGCGCTTGGTCACGAAGTTGTAGATGCCGCCCCGGCMCTCGGCGTCGCCGGGATACCAGTTCTGCACCGTCGAATATTTGATCTCGGCATCGTCGAGGGCGATCAGCTCGACCACGGCGGCGTGAAGCTGGTTCTCGTCGCGCTTCGGGGCCGTGCAGCCTTCGAGATAGGACACGTATGAGCCCTTGTCCGCGATGATCAGCGTGCGTTCGAACTGGCCGGTATTCTTCTCGTTGATGCGGAAGTACGTGGACAGCTCCATCGGGCAGCGGACGCCCGGCGGAATGTAGACGAACGAGCCGTCGGTGAAGACAGCCGAATTCAGCGTCGCGAAGAAGTTGTCTGTCACCGGAACCACGGYGCCGAGATACTGGCGCACGAGGTCGGGATATTCGCGGATGGCTTCCGAGATCGGCATGAAGATCACGCCTGCCTTCGCCAGCTCTTCCTTGAAGGTCGTGGCAACCGACACGGAATCGAACACCGCGTCGACGGCGACCCGGCGCTCCGGCTCGACGCCTGCGAGGATTTCCTGCTCGCGCAACGGAATGCCGAGCTTCTCGTAAGTCTTGAGAATCTCAGGGTCCACCTCGTCGAGGGACTTCGGCGCCGGGTTCATCTTCGGAGCGGCGTAGTAATAAATGTCGTTGTAGTCGATCTTGTCGTACGACACGCGCGCCCAGTTCGGCTCGGTCATGGTGAGCCAGCGCTTGTAGGCGTCGAGGCGCCATTGGAGCATCCACTCCGGCTCGCCCTTCTTGCCCGAGATGAAGCGGATTACGTCCTCGGAGAGGCCCTTCGGCGACTTCTCCATCTCGACTTCGGTCTCGAAGCCATACTTATACTGGTCGACGTCGATCAATCGAACCTGATCGATGGTCTCCTGCACTGCAGGCATCTGTCTCTCCCACCGCTCACGGCTTCAAGGGCCGGGGGTTGATATGGACATGGAAAACTGGCGGAGCCGTTCAGGCCGCGCTCGCCTTCCGCTTATATAAGGTGCCGACCACCCTTTCGCACGCCTCCGCGAAGCGGATCACGTCCTCTTTTGTGGTCGTCCACCCCAAACTCACTCGCAAAACGCCCTCGGCAAGCGCCGGCTCGACGCCCATGGCATCGAGCACATGCGACCGCTTGACCTTTCCGGACGAGCAGGCCGAACCGGAGGACAGGGCAATTCCCGCCAGATCGAAGGCGATCAACGCCGTCTCGGCCTTGAGGCCGGGTATGGCAAAGGCGAGAGTATTAGGCAACCGTTCAACGCCCGCACCCACAACAAGAGCGTCAGAAGCAAGCCGGAGAACTTCGGTCTGAGCCTCGTTCCGCAGGGCCTGGAGCTTTTCGGTCTCCGTATCTAGCCCTGCGAGGGCAAGCGTGGCCGCCGCGCCGAAGCCGGCGATACCGGCCACGTTCTCGGTGCCGGCCCGGTAGTTCTTCTCCTGCCCGCCACCCCGGATCAGCTTTTCAGCGATCTCGTATTGTTCGGAGGCCAGGACAAGAGCGCCAACACCCTTTGGCCCGCCGAGCTTGTGCGCGGACAGGGTCAGCGCATCGACGCCAAGAGCGGCGATATCAACCGAGATTCGGCCTGCCGCCTGGACGGCATCCGTATGGACGAGGCCGCCATGCTCATGAACGAGCGCTGCAATCTCAGCCACGGGCTGGATCACGCCGGTCTCGTTGTTGGCCAACTGCACGGAGACCAGAACTCGCTCCCCACCCGCCTGTTCGAGGTGGACCTTGAGCCAGGCCAGATCAAGGATTCCGTTGGAATCGACAGGAATGAGCCCAACCCGGTCGGCAGTAAAACGGTGTCCGTTGAGAACGCAAGGATGCTCGGTCGCTCCGATAAGGAGCAGTGGCGTGCTCGGCTGGCCCAGCCTGCGGAAGGACGGGGTCAGCACCAGATTGGCGGCCTCGGTGCCGCCACTCGTGAACACGGTGTTTTTGGCCTTGGCTCCAACGAGCCTGGCAACGCTTGTCCGCGCGGCTTCGATCTCGGCCCGTGCGGCACGGCCCTCGGTATGAATCGACGAAGCATTGCCCGGCATCTGAAGCGCCCGCAGGACCACCTCCGCCACCTCGGACCGCAAGGGCGAAGTGGCATTGTGGTCGAGGTATGTGCGCTGGCCGATTGCCATGGATACCGCCTAAGCCTCACGAAATTCTTGCAATTGACCCTGGGTGCCGTGCTAAAGCACCGCAACCGCATGTGTTCGATGTTTTACGGGGGCGCTATTGCCCCGCCATATTGAAACATCAGAACATTTTAGAAGAATTCTAAGGGTTTTTTATGAGAATCCCTGGCCTTGGTCAAGGTCGCATGGGGTTTTCCCTCTCCCGAGCGAGAGGTGAGCAAGAGGTTCGCGTACATGCCTGAGGTTATCTTCACGGGTCCTGCCGGCCGCATCGAAGGCCGTTACCAGCCCGCCAAGGAAAAAGGCGCTCCGATCGCCATCATCCTGCATCCGCACCCGCAGTTCGGCGGCACGATGAACAACCAGATCGTGTACAACCTGTACTATGATTTCGTGAAGCGTGGCTTCTCGGTGCTGCGCTTCAACTTCCGCGGCGTCGGCCGCAGTCAGGGCGCCTTCGACCACGGCCAGGGCGAATTGTCGGATTCCGCCGCCGCCCTCGACTGGGCGCAGGCCATGAACCCTGACGCCCGCGCCTGCTGGATCGCCGGCGTGTCCTTCGGCGCTTGGATCGGCATGCAGCTTCTCATGCGTCGCCCGGAGATCGAGGGCTTCATCTCGATTGCCGCCATGGCGAACCGCTACGACTTCTCGTTCCTCGCCCCCTGCCCTTCCTCCGGCCTGTTCGTGCATGGCTCGGAAGACCGCGTGGCCCCGGTGAAGGACGTGGTCAGCGTGATCGAGAAGGTGAAGACGCAAAAGGGCGTGAAACTCGAGCACGCGGTTATCGATGGTGCCAACCACTTCTTCGACGGCAAGGTCGACGAGCTGATGGTCTCCGTGGACGAATACCTCGACAAGCGCCTCGGCGCGGCCGCGGAAGCAGAGCAGATCTGATCTCAAGGCTCCTGAAGAGGGGCCTTCCAACAATCACGATAGACGACAGACGAGAGCCGCGATGAACGCGCCACGTTCCGAATTCCTCAAGGTCCTCACCGAGCGAGGCTTTATTCACCAGACGTCCGATTTCGAGGGCGTGGATGAGGCAGCGCTGGAGAGCCGGCTCACCACTTATGTCGGCTATGACTGCACCGGCCCGTCGCTGCATGTGGGCCACCTGCTCTCCATCATGATGCTGCACTGGCTGCAGAAGACGGGCGCTGGCAAGCCGATCACGCTCATGGGTGGCGGCACGACTCGCGTGGGCGATCCTTCCGGCAAGGACGAGAGCCGCAAGCTCCTGACCGTCGAGCAGATCGAGGCCAACAAGGAGAGCATCAGGACGGTGTTCTCGCGCTTCATCTCCTTCGGTGACGCCAAGTCCGATGCGATGATGGTCGACAATGCGGAGTGGCTGACCAAGCTCAACTACATCGAGTTCCTGCGCGATGTGGGCCGGCACTTCTCGGTCAACCGGATGCTGTCCTTCGACAGCGTGAAGATGCGCCTCGAGCGCGAGCACGAGTTGTCCTTCCTGGAATTCAACTACATGATCCTCCAGGCCTACGACTTCGTGGAGCTGAGCAAGCGCTACGGCTGCGTGCTGCAGATGGGCGGCTCGGACCAGTGGGGCAACATCGTCAACGGCATCGATCTCGGCCGCCGCCTCGGCACGCCTCAGCTCTACGCCGTGACCTGCCCGCTGCTCACCACCGCATCCGGCGCGAAGATGGGCAAGACGGCGTCCGGCGCCGTGTGGCTCAACGCCGACATGCTGAGCCCTTACGATTACTGGCAGTTCTGGCGCAACACCGAGGACGCGGACGTTCCGCGCTTCCTGAAGCTGTTCACGATCCTGCCGATGGAGGAGATCGCCAAGCTCTCCGCGCTCCAGGGCGCCGAGATTAACGAGGCGAAGAAGGTGCTGGCAACGGAAGCCACCGCCCTGCTCCACGGCCGCGAGGCGGCGGAGCTGGCTGCGGAAACGGCACAAAAAACCTTCGAGCAGGGCGCGCTCGCCGAGAGCCTGCCCACCATCGAAGTGCCCTCCAATGTTCTTGCAGAGGGCCTCGGTGTTCTCACCGCCTTCGGCCCCGACTACGCCAAGCTCGTGCCCTCCTCCAGCGAGGCGCGGCGTCAGGTGAAGAGCGGCGGCCTCAAGGTCAATGACCAGACCGTCTCCGACGAGCGCGGCACGCTTGGCCCCTCGGACCTGACAGCCGAAGGCGTGATCAAGCTCTCCTTCGGCAAGAAGAAGCATGTGTTGCTGCGGGCTGTTTGAGATACGATTCGAGATCGCGTTATGACGACGCAATAACGTAACTCCCGGCACAGATGGATGCCGGGAGAACATCACGAAACTTTTTCGCTATTTTACAGGCCCCGATGACCCGAGCTTCTGCGAGCGAGTCACTGCTGCCTTGAATGCGGACTGGGAGCTATATGGCACCCCTACCCTCACCTACAGCGAAGACAGACGGCGCGTGATCTGCGGGCAGGCACTGGTCAAAGAAGTCGAGGGCGTCGAATACACGCCAGACATTGACCTTTCGAAGCAATAGCCTATCTCGAAAACCCACTACCGCTCGGGCGTCGCAGGCGCCAAATCCGTCTGCGACGGTTCCGCTCCCACGCCAAATAACTTGCGCAGGAAGCCTGGCGCGACCGCCGAGAGCGGGTTGACGGTCAGCGTCGGCGCGCTGGCCTGTCCGCCGACGCGGAAATTGACTGCGAACAGGCCCTCGTATTGTCCGCCACCCAGCAGGGGCCCGAAGAGCGGGACTTGGGCGAAGACGTTGTTCAGGCCGTAAGCCGGAACGAAGGTGCCGGAGATATCCATCCGATCGCGGCTGTAATCGATGAAACCACCGAGAGTGAAGCCGATCTGGTTGCCGAAGATCGCAGCGTCCTTGAAATCGACGCGGCCTGCCGCGCGGGTGAATTCCACACGCGCCTTGGTGAACGAGATCTCGTTGACATCGACGCGCACCGCCTGCGGATTGCCGGCACGGTCCTGCCCGGCAACGACCTGGGTCTGCGTGGGAATGATCCGGCGCAAAGCGGGCTCGTTCACGAGAGTGAATGAGCGCAGCATCACGAAGCCGCTCTGCGGCCCCTCGCCTGTCGCCATCTGAAGGATGAGATCGCCGCCRACCATGCGCCGATAGGTATCGGTGAAGCGCAGCAGAGCGCCCGCGTCGTCGGCCTGCACGACGATGACCGAGCCTGTCCGCCCCTGCGCATCGGTGCGGCCGATGACGTTGGTGGCGCCGAGCCGCCCCTTCATGTCGAGCTGGCGCAGCACCTCTTTCCGCATCGAGGCCTTGACCGAGGCACCGGTGATGGCCTCGTTGTTGTAGCCCGTCAGGATATTGAGGTTCAGGTCGAGATCGACATCCTTGGACGACGATCCGTTGCGACTGGGCGATGAAGATTGCCCACCGAAATCCTTCAGGAATGGACGCGCATCGCCCGTATTGCCCCTGATCGTGACCTTATAGGCGCCGTTCGCGCGCTCCAGTTGTGCGCGCATGTCGTCGCCGGGCGAGATCTTGAAGGTGGTCAGGTCGGCCTTTTCGAGATTGCCTTCATCGGACAATGTCGCCGTGCCGCGTAGCTGCACCGATCCGCTGTCGAGCTGGAGATCCTGGATCTCCGTGCCCTGTTGGGTATCGAGCATGGTAAAGGTGATCTTGCCCGGCCGGCCCGCGGCCTTGGTCCAGCCGGGGATCAATTGATCGACGCCCGTTTTCGCCAGATCCGCCTCCACGAGCGTGCCGGCGGGAGCGGGTTGCCCGAGCGGGAGCGTGGCCTTGATCGCGACGCTGCCGGTCAGCTGCGAGCCGAAGGATAGGCCGCGTTTGGAGCGTGCGGCTTCGTCCAGCGCGAAGGATACGACCGCCTGCCCATTCTGGCGGCCCTTCTGCACGTCGATGGCGGCAGCGCCGCCGCCGATCTTGCCATCGCCCTTGATCGCCAGATCGCCCTTGTCATAGGCGAYGTTGAGATTGGCGGCCTCGAGCTTGTCCTTGCCGAAAACCTTGTCGATGCTCAGGTCGTTCAGAGTGCCTGCGATTTTGATGGGCAGGTCTTGGACCGCCGGAATGTTGGCCACCGGCAGGCCGATGCCGACGCGCAGATCCGCCTTGCCCTTCATGGTCGCGGGATCGACCTCGAAACCGGCGAGTTCCTTCACGAGCGGAGATTGCAGAAGCGCGCCCACGCCGTCAGCTCCGCCGGTGAGCCGGAAGTTGATGCGCGCCTGTGCTTTGTCATCCCAATAATTGTCGAGGGCGAAGGTGCCCTCTGAGGCGTTGAGGTTGTGGGCGCCCGCCATCTCCACATAGCCCGTGGGCGCGCGCAGGGAGACCTTGGTGCCGGAGACCTGCCCGGTCACATCCATGCGCGAGATCGGCGGAAGTCCCTCAGCCGCTTGGAGGATGCCTTGAGAGATCACGAAGTTGATCTTCACCGAGTCATCCGCGATTGGCCCGCCCAGCATGGATTTCTCCACGTCGGCGCCCTTCATCGCGACCTTGAGGTCGAAGCTTTCCAGCAGCCCACCCTTCAGGTTGGAAACCAGAAAACGTCGCACAGGCGGCGCGACGGCTTCGGGCCAGATACGCAAGGCGGAGCGCAAGTTGGTCTTCGAGGCCGTCACATCGAATTTGATGCCCTTCGGATCGTCGGCAGACGCCACGGCGCCGCTGACATCCACGTTGAGATCAGGCCCGCGCAGCTTCAAGGACTTGATCGCGATGCCATCCGGGCCGGACAGCTCCGCTTCCGCCATGCCGACCTGTAAGGGCGCGTCGCCGGGTGCGGCACCCGCCCAGGCGAGGTCCTTGCCGCTCAGGCGCAGGCGCCAGGGATCGCTGACGGTCGGAGCCGCAAGCTGCCCCTGGAGCTTGAGGCGCGTTTCGCCGCCCTTCATCTCGATGGTCGGCAGGTTGAGAGTTTTTTTCGCCTCGTCCCAATCGGCCACGATGGTGGCGCGCTCGACCGGCAGGGCCGAAGTATCCTTGTCCTCGATCTGGATCGTGCCGGCATTGCTGTCGAGGCGTGTCTTCAGCTCCGTCACGCGGCCATCGGCATAGGCCACATCGAAGCGGCCCGAGAATTCAAGATCGGTTGCGGCCGGCAACTCGGACAGGCCGCTCAGCAGCAGGATATCCTGGATCGGCGCGGCATCCGCCGAGACGACTGCGCGATAAGCCCCGTTGCCCTCGTCCCTCGCATCGCCGCTCAGCTGCCAAGGCCCCTGGTCGCCCACCACCGTCGCCGCGAAATGGCGTCCGCCATCCCCGGCCCAGTCGAAGGTCGCATCCACGCGCTGATAATTGGCGCGCTCGCGCAGATCCGCATCGATGAAGACGAGTTGCGCATTGGTCAGCTGCGCGCGGCCGAGCGAACTGAGAATGCTGCGCGGGCCGACCACTAGATCGAAGAGGGACCCGACCGTGCCCGAGACCTGCGAGGGTCCGTCGGTCTTGACGGCGAGCGCAGCGGCAGCCTCCGTCGAGGGAGCGGGCTTGGCGGCGGGAGGCGTGGAAGCCTGCCCTTCTTCGCCTGCCGGAACCGGCGAGAAGGCCAGCGAGCCGTCCCGGTTGACCAGGACCCGCAATTGCAGGTCCCTCACCTCGATGGATTTCGGCTGGAGATTGGCAGTGACCAGGGACAAAAGGTCCATGCTCACCAAGGCATAAGGAGCCCGCAGCACGAGTTCGCCGCCGGGGGCGCGGATGTCCAATCCGTTGGCGCGCAGGGCCGGCACGCCGTCCTGCAGCTCGATGGCGGTATTCCGAAGCGTCACCGCCCAGCCGGGGCCGATGCGGGCAGCAATCGACTCCGCCACCCGCTCGGGCAGGCGTCCGAAGCTCAAGGGCGCCGCCGACAATCGCAGATAGACCAAGCCGAAAGCCACGCCCAGGAAAACGACAAGCCCAAGCTTCACATACAGCGCACCACGAAGCATCCTGCGCAGGACGCTTCGTTTGGCCGGTTCTCGCCGGGACAACGTAGTGCGGAATGGCAATTTCATTCTATGATGTCGGGCAGCCGGTTTCTTGTACGTTCGCGACGCGAGGGAATCAGGGGGAGACCTTAGCTGTCCTGGGAGCCCCCCGCGACCGCCTCTTTCCCGTCGTGCACATCAGAGGTTCCAACCAGTATATTCCGCCAAAAGGAAGGCGAATAATGTCTCTAATTCTTGGAAAACAAGCCCCAGCCTTCTCTCTTCCCGCCACAGGAGGCCAAGCGATCACCCTCGACAGCCTCAAGGGCAGAAAGATCGTGCTCTACTTCTACCCGAAGGACGACACGAGCGGCTGCACGCTGGAAGCCAAGGATTTCCAAGCTCTCAGGAAGGAATTCGCGGCCGCGGACACCGAGGTTATCGGCGTCTCGCCGGACTCCCTGAAGAGCCACGACAAGTTCCGCACGAAGTACGGCCTCGATTTCACCCTCGCGTCGGACGAGGCCAAGACGATGCTGGAGGCCTATGGCGTCTGGGTGGAGAAGAACATGTATGGCCTCAAATACATGGGAGTGCAGCGCACCACCGTGCTGATTGACCGGGACGGCAACATCGCGCGGATTTGGAACAAGGTGAAGGTAGCGGGCCACGCCGAGGAAGTACTGGAGGCCGCCCGGGCTCTTCGCTCGTGACAGAATAGGCCACCTTTACTTATTGCAACCTCAAAGTGAAACGTTGTACGGTTTCAGAAATATCGTTTTTCACGAGTAAAGCTTAGCCAAATGCCGGACCACAAAGCCATCCTTTCGGGCCAGAGCTGGAACGCGCTTCCCTCTCTTAAGAACAACAAGCAGCCGGTGTTCCTCACCTATACATTTAATAGCCTGATGTGGGGCGCGACGAGATTTGGTGGCGAAGACAAGGCTATGGCGCGCAAAGCCTTGAAGATGTGGGGAGATGCCTCCGGCATCCGTTTCATTGAGGTCAAAGGGAAAAGTGCCGAGCTGAAATTTCAGTGGAAATACGATTGGGGAGACCACAGCGCCTGGGCGGAATTCCCGAAACTCAGCCGCGAGAATTCCGACGAGGGACTCGTTCGGGACTTCGACGGCGGCAATGTTTACATGAATGCCCGGTATCGCAGCGACTTTTCACAACACCAGCCGTTCAAGCTCTACATTCTGCTGCATGAGATCGGCCATGCGCTCGGCCTCAAGCATCCCTTCCACAAGATGCCTTACAACAAGCAATTGTTGAGGTCTGACCTCGATCACGTGAAGCACACCGTGATGAGCTACACGGGGGGCGACATCAAAATGCAGCCGGTCGGCCTCGGCGCGTTGGACATCCAGGCGATCCGAGCTCTCTACGGCAACCCGTCGCAGGATGGAAAACAGGTCGCGACGTGGAGCTGGAGCAAGGCCACGCAAACCCTAACCCAGATCGGCAAGAGCACGGCGGACGTCATCCATGGCGTCGCTGTCAAGGATATCATCCAAGGCGGCCATGGTGACGACAAGATCTATGGCTTCGACGGCAACGACACTCTCTATGGAGAGACCGGCGATGATTTCCTGAGCGGCAGCGACGGCGATGATCTCCTCTACGGCGATATCGGCAATGATGTCCTGAGAGGTGGATACGAGAACGACACGCTGTACGGAGGTGCCGGCAACGATGCCCTCAGCGGCGGCTATGACGATGACATCCTGTACGGAGACTTCGGCAACGATATCCTGAAGGGCGGATATGGCAATGACATGCTGCACGGTGGAGACGGCAACGATTATCTGGACGGTGGAGATGATGATGCCAGTATGTCCATCTACTGGGACAATGACGACACCTTAAAAGGTGGCGCAGGAAGCGATACCCTGAAAGGGAGTAAGGACAGCGATCATTTTGTTTTCGATACCTGGTTCAATGGTGTCGACGATGTCGATCTGATCGTCGACTTCGACAATTCGGATGACATGATCGTCCTGTCCTCGACCATCTTCGGCACCCTTGCGAAAGGCACGTTGCTTTACGACGCTTTCGTGACAGGCCCAACCGCGGCGGATCTGAATGACCGGATCATATTCAACGATGTTGAGCACTCTCTTGCTTATGATCCTGACGGCACCGGCCCCTCGGCAGCCGTACGCTTTGCGAAATTCCAAGAAAGGGTGAGCATCTACAACAACGACATTCTCGTCGTTTGAGCCGGGACACCCGCAACGGAAAAGGCCCACTCGATCGAGCGGGCCTTTTCCATTTTAATCGATGTCCTCGACTTCCTCAGCCCCACCATAGACGCGTTGGGCGAGAGAGGCTTCGATGAAGGGGTCGATGTCGCCGTCGAGCACGTCCTGCGGGGTCTGGGACTGGGTGCCCGTGCGCAGATCCTTCACGAGCTGGTAGGGCTGCAGCACGTAGGAGCGGATCTGGTGGCCCCAGCCGATATCCGTCTTGGACGCGGCTTCGGCGCTCGCCTTTTCCTCACGCTTCTTCAGCTCCGCCTCGTAGAGACGGGCGCGCAGCATGTTCCAGGCGGTCGCGCGGTTCTTGTGCTGCGAACGCTCCTGCTGGCAGGCCACGACGATACCGCTCGGGATATGCGTGATGCGCACCGCCGAGTCCGTGGTGTTCACGTGCTGGCCGCCTGCACCGGATGAGCGGAACGTGTCGATGCGGCAGTCCGATTCCTTGACCTCGATGTTGATGCGGTCATCCACCACCGGATAGACCCACACCGAAGCGAAGCTCGTGTGGCGGCGCGCGTTCGAGTCATAGGGCGAAATGCGCACGAGGCGGTGCACGCCCGACTCGGTCTTGAGCCAGCCATAGGCGTTGTGACCCTTGATCAGGAGCGTAGCGCTCTTGATGCCGGCCTCTTCGCCGTCGGTGATTTCGAGCAATTCGACCTTGTACTTCCGGCGCTCGGCCCAGCGGGCATACATGCGCTGGAGCATGTTGGCCCAGTCCTGGCTCTCCGTGCCGCCGGCGCCGGAATGCACTTCGACGTAGGTGTCGTTGGCATCGGCTTCGCCGGAGAGAAGCGTTTCCACCTGGCGGCGGGCAGCCTCTTCCTGAAGGGTGCGGATCGTCTCCTCGCCTTCCTTGATGGTGCCCTCGTCCTCTTCCATTTCGCCGAGTTCGATCAGCGTGATGGCGTCGTCGAGTTCCTGCTCCATGCGCTTGATGGCGGAGATCTGGTCCTCCAAGGACGTGCGCTCGCGCATGATCTTCTGCGCGGCCTCCGCATCGTTCCAGAGGTTGGGATCTTCGGCGTTGGCGTTCAGTTCGGCGAGGCGGCGCTGGGCATTATCCCAGTCAAAGATGCCTCCTCAGCAGCCCGACTGACTGCTTGGTCTCTTCTACGAGGTGTTCGATTTCGGCGCGCATTGTGCTGGTTTCTATGCCTTGGTTCGTGGCGGTCTTAAGGGGAGCGCTCCGTGGTGTAAAGCAGCCCTGCCCTCAAAAACCGATGATCGCCGCGGCACAAATCATACCTGCAGCGACCATGAGGTTTTCGTTCAGGAGATGCGGCTCATATGAGGGCCGCACGCATTTGGATCAATACAATCCGGCTGGTCCGACGCCGACCGCACGGCGGGCGGGCTCAGGTGGCGGGGCCGGCTCATATTCCGCCTGAGGCGCTGCCTCCTCCTCCGCTGGTGCGTAATAGGCGGGCGGGGACTGGCCTGGTTTAAAGGCCTCGAGGATCGTGCCGCCACCTTCGCCACCGGCTCTGGTGCCGGTGGACGCGTTGACCCTGATCAGCTTGATGCCGGCGGGCACACGGAACGGCGTAGCGGGCTTGTCCTTCAGGGCCATCTGCATGAAGTCGCGGAAGACCGGCGCGGCATACTGGCCGGCAGTGGCCGCGTTGCCCAGCGACTTCGGCTGATCGAAGCCAAGGAAAACGCCGACCGCGAGATCGGGCGAGAAGCCCACGAACCACACGTCTTTCGCGTCGTTGGTCGTTCCGGTCTTGCCGGCGAGCGGCTTGCCGACGGCTTTGACCGTCTGCGCCGTGCCGCGCTGAACCACGCCTTCCAGGATCGAGGTGATCTGGTAGGCGGTGAGCGGATCGATCACCTGCTCGCGGTTTTCCGTCAGCTTGGGCGCGGCATTGCCATCCCACTTGTCCGCATCGCAGGAGGTGCATTTGCGGTCGTCGTGGCGGTAGATCGTGCGGCCGTTGCGGTCCTGGATCTGGTCGATCAGGGTTGGCTTGATGCGCCGTCCGCCGTTCACGAACATGGAATAGGCCGCCGTCATGCGCATGACCGTGGTCTCGCCCGCGCCGAGCGACATGGAGAGCAGCGGCAGCAGGTCGTCATAGACGCCGAAGCGGCGGGAATATTCGGAGACGGCAGGCATGCCGATCTCGTTGGCGAGACGCACCGTCATCAGGTTCTTCGAATGCTCGATGCCATAGCGTAGGGTGCGAAGGCCCGCGGCCTTGCCGTCGTAGTTCGACGGCGCCCAGGCGGCCTGCCCCGGCCCCATGTCGAGCACGAAGGGTGCGTCCAAGATCTGCGACGATGGCGTGTAGCCGTTGTCCAGGGCCGTGGCATGGACGAGCGGCTTAAACGAGGAGCCCGGCTGGCGCATGGCCTGAATCGCCCGGTTGAACTCGCTCTGGTCATAGGAGAAGCCGCCGACCATGGCGTGAACGCGTCCCGTATTGGGATCCATGGCGACGATGGCGCCGGAAATCTCAGGATACTGACGCAGACGGAACTGACCCTGCTTGCCCTCGATCGGCTCCACATAGACCACGTCGCCGACGGACAGGGCGCGTTCCACGGGGCGGCGGGTCCATTTGACGCCATCGGCGGTGACAAAGCCGGTCTCACGGTCGCGAACCTGCTGGCCGGACGCCTCGCGGCGCGGCTGGAGGCCGACACGGGCGCGCCCGCCGGACACTTCCAGCACGACGGCCAGACGCCAGGGCTGCACATCGCCGAGGGTCTGCACCTCGCCCAGAGCCAGGCCCCACTCGCGGCCGGTCAGGTCGATCTTCTGCTGGGCTCCGCGCCATCCGCGCGCCTCGTCGAAGCGCACGAGACCGTCCACCAGCGACTTGCGGGCCATGGCCTGCATCTTCGGGTCGAGAGTCGAGCGGATCAGAAGGCCACCTTCATAGAGGCTTTCCTCGCCATAGCGCTCGGCGATGTCGCGGCGCACGCCCTCGGCGAAATAGCCGGAGGCGATGCTGTTCGGGGACACTAGGCGCGGCTTGACGTTGAGCGGCTCGTTCTTGGCGGCCTCGGCCTCTTCCTGTGTGATGTAACCGTTCACGGCCATGCGCTCGATCACCCAGTTGCGGCGGTCGATGGCGGCCTTACGCTGACGGAAGGGATGATAGTTGTTCGGGCCCTTCGGCAGCGCCGCGATATAGGCGGCCTCGGCGATTGTCAGTTCCTGAATGGACTTGCCGAAATAATCGAGGGCCGCAGCGGCGATGCCGTGCAGGTTGCGCCCCGGCGACAGGGTGCCGAGGAAGATCTCGTTCAGGTACAGCTCGAGGATCTTGTCCTTCGAGAACGTGGTTTCGATGCGCAGCGCGATCAGCGCCTCACGGATCTTGCGCTCGTAGCTCCGCTCGTTGCCGACGAGGAAGTTCTTGGCAACCTGCTGCGTGATCGTCGACGCGCCCTGCTCACGCGAGCCACCCGAGCGGAGGTTCACGACGACGGCGCGCACCAGACCCTCTGGGTCGATGCCCACATGCTTGTAGAAATTCTTGTCCTCTGCCGAGAGAAACGCGCCGGTCACGAGCTTCGGCACGGCACGGATCGGCACGTAGAGGCGCCGTTCGCGGGCATATTCCGCAATCAGGCTGCCGTCCGAGGCGTGGACGCGCGTCATCACCGGCGGCTCGTAATTGGCGAGCTGGGCATGATCCGGCAGGTCCTTCGAGAAGAACCAGAATCCATAGGCCAGCCCCACGGCGCCGATCAGGAAGAAGATCGCTCCGATGCTGAACAGGAAGCCGAAGAATCGTAGGACAAAGCGCATCCGAAAGTGTTTCCGTTGTCAGTGCCTTCCCGGCACCTCTTCATGCAGATCCTGAAAGCCGGTTCTCACGCAACAGCACCGAGGCCAACCTGCCCCGCTCTGTTAACCGAGGAATCGCGCCCCCGCTACGGGTATCCACACTCTATCTATGGTAAAACTGCGGCAGAGCCCTGTCGGGCGAACCGTGTTGCAAAAAAGCGATCCACGGCCACGCCGATGGCCGAGACCATCTTTCCCCGCCATTCCTCGGACATGATCAGATCCAGATCCTGCTTGCTGGACAGGTAGCCCAGCTCCACCAGAACGGACGGKACGTCATGGGCGCGCAGCACCTGGAAGCGGGCCTGCCGGTGTGGATTCTTGTTCAGGCGGGCCACGGAATCGAACATGCCCACGAGGCGGGTCGCGAAACTGTGAGAGAAGCCCCGCGTCTCGCGTAAGGTCAGCTCCGCCAGAATATCGGACACATCGTCCGCCACTTCCGTGGATTCGATGCCCGCGACCGCATCGGCCTTGTTTTCGCGGTCGGCCAGCCGGGCTGAATCGGCGTCGGAGGCGCGCTCTGCTCCGGTATAGACGGTAAGCCCCCTCACCTCCTGTCCACCGGAAATCGAGTCCGCGTGGATGGAAATGAAGAGGTCCGCCTGCGCGGCCKTCGCCACCTTGACCCGGTCGCCCAGGGAAATGAACACGTCCTTCTCGCGGGTCAAAAGAACCTTGTAGCGGCCGCTCTCTTCCAGCTTCTTCTGAAGCCGCTGGGCGAAGGCGAGCACAATGTCCTTTTCCACAACCGAGCCGGAAGCCGCAGCCCCCGGATCAATGCCGCCATGGCCAGGATCGATCATGATCACGGGCCGGGCATCCTTGGTCTCGGGCCGTATTTCGGGAGCAGCCGCCTGCGCCGCCTTGGCCGCGCTCTCGGTCGCCGCGCGGCGAAACTCGCCCCGCTCCGTCTGGGTCAGCTCGATGGTCAGGAGGGCAGCGCCGCCCGCCATATTGGGTTCGACGGTCATGCCGGAGACCACGGCGGGCTGGGTCAGATCCATCACCACCCGGGAACGGCCGGGGGCGAAAAGGCCATAGCGATAGGAGGAAATCAGCCCGGCCTTCTGGCGCCCCGACTCAGGCGGCAGATGGAAGGCAACCTCGGGAAGGTCGATGATGAGCCGGTCCGGCCGCTCCATCAGGGAGGCCTCAGCCGCCACGGGCTTGGAAAGAGTGATTCTGAACCGGGTCTTGGGGCCATCCACCTCAACGGAAACATCCGCCGCGATGGCGGGCCCGGCGGCCTTCGCCTCGGGGGCATTGGCCCACGCATGGCCTGCGCCTGAAGCGACGAAGATCGCCAGGAGGCCTGCACCGATGAGGCGTATGAAAGGTTTCAGGTTCATCGCTGTCGCTGGAAGTCCGGGGCCCCCTTCCTATCTCATAGGCAGCCTTTGGTTAATGAAGCTTTCCCTCCGGAAGGTCGTTATCGAGACACTGTTGCATTAACAACACATTGTCTCTGCATCTTGCCAAATGCCCCATTCGCTCTGTAATGATCATGACCCGTCCGGCATGGCCGAATCTGACGGCGGACCTGGGGAGACGGTTGTGTTGACCGATCCTCAAGGACCCCCGTCACCCTCGACAGGCGCTCGGAAGGGTTCAATTGGCGATAAAGTTCGCCGCTTTTTTACCGGTGGCCGGACCTCAATCTGGTTCATCGTTTCCTAGAAAGGGCCGTCTTGAATGGTTGCGCACACGAAGTCAGTTCTGACTCTCGTCTCGGCACCGTTCCAAGCGCGCGTTTCTTTTCGCGCACGCCCTTCCCTCACCTCATCCGGCTCCGTGCCGGCCCGTTTCAACCCAGAATGCGCCCCGATGAGGCGCACGATGGCGATCGACAGCACTCCGAACGCAATGCCAGCCCGCCGCTTCTTCTTGCGGCGTGGCCAACCGCCTTCACTGCGGCCCCTGCCTCAGGTCCTGCCCTCGATCGCCATGTCGAGAGTTCAACATGGCAAACAAGATGCTTATCGATGCCTCCCACCCGGAAGAAACCCGGGTTGTGGTGGTGCGTGGACAGAAGGTCGAAGAATTCGACTTCGAATCCGCTAACCGGAAGCAGTTGCGCGGGAATATCTATCTCGCGAAAGTCACCCGCGTAGAGCCGTCGCTTCAGGCGGCCTTCGTGGAATACGGCGGAAACCGTCACGGGTTCCTCGCCTTTAGTGAAATTCATCCCGATTACTACCAGATCCCGGTCGCCGACCGTCAGGCTCTCCTTGAGGCCGAAGCCGAGGCCCAGGCCGAAGAAGAGCGCGAGGAAGAGCGCCGTCGCAGCCGTGGCCGCCGTCGCTCGTCCCAGCGCCGCGCGCCGACCGGCGACGCGGTCGTCTCCTCCGAGGCTGAAGCCGGCACGGAAGACGGCACCGAGGCCCAGGCTCCCGCCGAGGGAACGGACGAGACCATCGACCTGATTGCCGCCGCCGGCGATTTCGAAGTCGAAACGGTTGAGCCCACCGAGACGGTCGAAGCTGCCGAGGGCACCGAAGAGGTCTCGGCTCTCGTGGTCGAGGCTGATGCCGCGACGTCTTCCGAAGAGTCCTCCGAGGTTTTCGAGGCTCAGGCCGATGCTTTCTCCGAGAGCGACGAGGACGAGGAAGACCACGACGACGAGCACGCCGAGGGCGAGGACGAGGATCACGTCGAGCAGCTCGGCGGCGGCGACGCGATGGAAGACCTTCCCCAGCGCCGCACCCCGCGCAAGCAGTACA
This sequence comes from Microvirga sp. P5_D2, assembly GCF_054049475.1. Lineage (NCBI taxonomy): Bacteria > Pseudomonadati > Pseudomonadota > Alphaproteobacteria > Hyphomicrobiales > Methylobacteriaceae > Microvirga > Microvirga sp. P5_D2. The sequence continues at coordinate 24,500 of NZ_JBFUMH010000010.1, forward strand.
AGATCCAGGAGGTCATCAAGCGCCGCCAGATCCTGCTGATCCAAGTCGTGAAGGAAGAGCGCGGCAACAAGGGCGCTGCTCTCACCACCTACCTGTCGCTCGCAGGCCGTTACTCGGTGCTCATGCCCAACACGGGCCGTGGCGGCGGCATCTCCCGCAAGATCACCAACGCCGCCGACCGCAAGCGCCTGAAGGAAATCGCCCAGGAGCTGGAGGTGCCCGAGGGAATGGGCATTATCCTGCGCACGGCTGGTGCCTCGCGCACCAAGCCGGAAATCAAGCGCGATTACGAATACCTGATGCGCCTGTGGGAGAGCGTGCGCGAGCTGACGCTCAATTCGGCTGCTCCCGCTTTGGTCTATGAGGAAGGCTCGCTCATCAAGCGCGCCATCCGCGATCTCTACAACAAGGAGATCGACGATATTCTCGTCTCCGGCGAGGATGGCTACCGGGAGGCCAAGGACTTCATGCGCATGCTCATGCCGAGCCATTCCAAGATCGTCCAGCCCTATCGCGAGCCACAGCCGGTCTTCGCCAAGTTCGGCGTCGAGGCCCAGCTCGACGCGATGTTCTCCAATGTCGTGACGCTGAAATCCGGCGGCTATCTCGTCATCAATCCGACGGAAGCCCTGGTCTCCATCGACGTGAACTCGGGCCGCTCGACCCGCGAGCACAACATCGAGGATACGGCGCTTCGCACGAACCTCGAAGCATCGGAAGAAATCGCGCGCCAGCTGCGCCTGCGCGATCTTGCCGGCCTCGTGGTGATCGACTTCATCGACATGGAAGAGAAGCGCAACAACCGCGCCGTCGAGAAGAAGCTCAACGAGTGCCTGAAGAACGACCGCGCCCGCATCCAGGTGGGCCGCATTTCGCCCTTCGGCCTTCTCGAAATGTCGCGCCAGCGCATCCGCACCGGCGTGCTCGAATCCTCTTCCGTTCCTTGCGCGCATTGCGCCGGCACCGGCTTCGTGCGCTCGACGCCGTCGGTGGCGTTGCACGTGCTGCGCTCTATCGAGGAAACGCTCATCAAGAATGCCGGCTACAACCTCATCGTCCGCACGCGGATGGAGGCGGCCTTCTACATCCTCAACCAGAAGCGCGTTCACCTGCGTGAGTTGGAAACCCGGTTCGGCGTCGCGATCTCCATCGTGGCGGACGAGACGTTGACCGGCACCACGAACTACACAATCGATCGTGGCGAGCCTGCGCTTCGCCTCGAGCACAAGTCCGCCGCCACCGGCATCCAGATCGACGCCATCGTTCCAGTCGACGAGCCTGAAGAGGCCGAGGTCGAAATCGAGGCCGAGGACGAGGATCAGGCCACGGAAGAAACCAGCGCCTCCGAAGAAGGTCGCGATGAGGACAGCGAAGGCGGTGGACGCCGTCGCCGCCGTCGCCGTCGCCGTCGCGGACGTGGTGATCGCGAAGCCGGAGTCGAGGCGTCCCAGGGCGAAGAAGGCTCCGAAGGCGAAGCTGCCGAGGGCGATGAGCAGGAAGGCGCCGAGGGCGAAGCTTCCGGCGAAGCTGCGGATACGGTGGAAGCGGACGCCGACGCCGATGGCGAAGGCCGCAACCGCCGCCGCCGTCGTGGCCGTCGCGGCGGCCGTGGCCGTGGTCGCGACGAGGCTGCCGAGGAGTTCGCCTCCGAGGAAGGCTTCGTCGCCGTCACCGAGGCTGTCGCGGAAGCGGTTGGCGTGTCGGATGATTCAGATGAAGCGGTGTCGCAAACCCCGGCGCCTGAAACCCCGGCCCGGGAGCCCGTGGCTGCCCAGGAGCAGATCCTGACAAAGCCCGCGCCCGAACCGGTCGAGGAACCCCGCCCGGTGATCCCGGAGCCCGAGCCCGTCGCCGTCGTGCTGACCCCCCCCGACCCGGAACGCCCGAAGCGCGCCGGCTGGTGGTCGAAAGCCAAGTCGGTCCTCAGCGGATCGTAAAGATTTAAAGATAGCTAAGTGCCCGGTCCCAACCGGGCACTTTTTTGTTGCTCGCTCTATCGTCATGCCCGGCCTTGTGCCGGACCCGAAGTGCCGCGCCGCAGGCGTGGAACTCCACGTCTTTGAAGCGCGACGGATCCCAAGACGTGGATGGCCGGGACAAGCCCGGCCATGACGGTGAGGAGGTTAGCCTCTACTTCAACCAGCCCTTCAACCGCGCCACCGTCTCGCGGCAATCGTTTTCCGAGCCGGCGAAGGACAGGCGCATGTAGTGCGAGCCTTCGATGGGATCGAAGTCGAGACCGGGCGTTGCCGCCACGCCGGTTTCCTCCAGCATGCGCTTGCAGAAGCCGATGGAGTCGTTCGTGTAGCGGGCAATGTCGGCGTAGATGTAGAACGCGCCGTCCACCGGATGCATCTCGGCAATGCCGGCCCTCGGCAGTTCTTCCAGCAAGTACGCGCGGTTTCGCGCATATCCCGCTTTCACCGCCTCCAGTTCCTCACCCGCATCGAAAGCGGCGAGCGCTGCGACCTGCGAGAGGTAAGGCGGCGAAATGTAGAGGTTCTGCGCCAGCCGCTCGATGGGCCGCACGAGGCGCTCGGGCACCACGATCCAGCCGATGCGCCAGCCGGTCATGCAGTAGTATTTGGAGAACGAGTTGATGACGATCGCATCGTCGTCGGAGGCGAGCGCGGTCGAGGCGGCCTCGCTGTAGGTCAGTCCATGATAGATTTCGTCCGACACGAACCACAACCCTAAGCGGCGGCAGGTCTCGCCGAGTTCGGCCAGCGCCTTTTGCCCGATCATCGTGCCGGACGGATTGGCGGGGCTCATGGCCAGGATGCCGTGGAGTGGCTTCTCCGCATGCGCCTTCTCGATGGCCTGCGCCGTCATGATCCAGCCATCGGCCYTGGCGAGTGGGATCGTGACCGGCTCGATGCCGAGAGCCTCGAGGATGTTGCGATAGGCCGGATAACCCGGCGCCGTGATGGCAACCCGCTGGCCGGGATCGAAGAGGCTCAAGAAGGCCAGGACGAAGCCCGCCGAGGAGCCCGTGGTGACGACCACCCGCTCCGGGGCGATGGAAACGCCGTAAGCCTCGCGGTAATGCCGGGCGATCCGCTCTCTCAAGGCCGAGATGCCGAGCGCCTCCGTGTAGCCGATTCGGCCCAGATCGAGCGCGGCCTTGGCCGCCTCGCGGGCCGCCCGGGGCGCCGGTGCGGAGGGCTGGCCGACCTCCATATGGATCACGCTGCCCCCTCGCCGCTCCTTCGCCGCGGCGGCGCTCAGCACATCCATGGCCAGGAAGGACGAGACCCGCTCCATGCGGCGGGCGATGGCGGGCGATTGGAGATCGGCGGATGATTTTGTCATGGAGAAGCTCGTATTCCTTTGAAAAGCTCGCCTCAAGATCAATGTTAGACCGTTATGGTCAAGCTTAACCAGACCATACACGTCTCCCTCGCGTGCCGTGCTCTTCACCCTGACCCTGAGGAGGGTATGCGTATTTAGGCGAGATGCTGGAATAAGGCTGGGGATGGCACCGTCACCTCAACAAAGGCGTGATTTGACGCCACGCTCCACAAACCGCTAACTCGCGCCACATATGATTTTAGGTAAGGCCCCTCTCCAAGGGCCAAGCTTCGACAGATATTCCGAAAAGGACCGACATGCGCTTCTCGCTTCCCCAAATCGGCAAGGCCGTGGCCCTGATCGGCGCGCTGGCGCTTGCTCCGGCGGCCCAGGCCCAGAGCCAAGCCCAGAGCAACGTCTTCACCGAGCAGCAGAAGCAGGCTATCGGCGAGGTCGTGAAGGACTATCTCCTGAAGAATCCCGAGGTGCTGACCGAGGTGATCTCCGAGCTGGAGAAGCGCCAGGCCGAAGCGCAGCAGGTTTCCCAGGCAAGCGCCGTCAAGGAAACCCAGCAGACTCTGCTGAATGCTCCACATTCCTATGTGGCGGGTAATCCTTCGGGCGACGTCACTCTCGTCGAGTTCTTCGACTACAATTGCGGCTACTGCAAAAAGGCGCTCGCCGATGTGCAGGCCCTCATGAAGAGCGATCCCAAGCTCCGAGTCGTACTAAAGGATTTCCCCGTCCTCGGACCTGATTCCGTCGAGGCCAGCCGCGTGGCCCTGGCGGTCGGAAAGCAGCTCCAGGGCGACAAGATGCTTGCCTATCACGTGAAGGTTCTGGAGAGCCGTGGCCGGGTCAACGGCGAGCGCGCCATGGCAGTCGCCAAGGAGATGGGCGTCGACATGGCCAAGGTCCAGAAGGACATGGAAGGCGCCGATGTACGCAACGCCCTTCAGGAAAACATGGCACTCGGCGACAAGCTGAGCCTCACCGGCACCCCCGCCTTCATCATCGGCGAGGCGATCATTCCCGGCGCTGTCGGCTTGGAGCCCCTCAAGCAGGTAGTGGACAATGTACGCACCTGCGGCAAGGCAAGCTGCGGCTAGCTTCTGTCGTCATCCCTGGACTTTGAGGATTCACGCCTTCGGGCGCTTTAAGACGTGGATGGCCGGATAAGACCGGCCATGATGAGGAATAAGCGCTCCGCTCAAGCGCCTCTCGCGGCCCATTCCCCTAGGGAAGCTCACTCAAGCCTTGGGAAAGTCCCGCTTTTCCCCTTTCCCCATGCCCGCCTTTTGGCTAAGAGGGCGTTTCGGTTCCGCCTCACGGGGCTTCAAGGAATGCTCCTTTCGCAATGATCAACGTCTACGTCCTCAACGGACCCAACCTCAATCTGCTCGGCCGCAGGGAGCCTCAGGTTTACGGCAGCACGACGCTGTCGGACATCGAGAAGCTCGTGCGGGAGAAGGCTGAGACCCTGGGGGCGGCGGTCACGTTCCGCCAGTCCAACCATGAGGGACATCTGGTCGACTGGATCCAGGAGGCGGGAGCGCAGGGTGCGGGCATCGTCATCAATGCCGGCGCCTATACCCATACCTCGATCGCCCTGCGCGATGCCATTTCCGGCAGCGGCGCGCCGACGGTCGAGATTCACATTTCCAATGTTCATGCTCGCGAAGGCTTTCGCCATCGCTCGCTCATCGCTCCCGTTTCCGTCGGTGTCATCTGCGGTTTCGGGCCTATGAGCTATCTGCTCGGCCTGGAGGCGGTTCACCGCGTCATGGTGGAGCGGACGCGGCAAGCCAAACCATCGCAGCATTAGTTCCTCAGGAATAAGAGGTGAGCCCCATGGCCAAGGATACCCCTTTCGATCCCGATCTCGTCCGGGAGCTGGCGAATATGATCGCCGATACGGATCTCAGCGAGATCGAAGTGGAGAAGGGCGACCTTCGCATCCGCGTGGCCCGCACGATCCATGCCGCCGTGCAGGTTCCGATGGCGGCTCCCGCAGCCTATGCGCCGCCGCCGGTGGTCGCACCGCCTCCGGCCGCCGCCGAGGCCCTGGCAGCGGGCGGCAAGCCCGGCGCTCCCCATCCGGGCGCCGTGCTTTCCCCGATGGTCGGCACCGCCTACCGTAAGCCCTCGCCCGAGGCGAAGGACTTCGTCGAGATCGGCTCCAAGGTTCAGGCCGGCGACAAGGTTCTGCTCGTCGAGGCCATGAAGACCTTCAACGAGATCGTTGCTCCGCGCTCTGGCACCGTGACCGCCATCTTTGTCGAAGACGGAACCCCTGTTGAATACGGCGAACCCCTCCTCGTCATCGAGTAAGGCGCGACATGTTCGATAAGATCCTCATTGCAAACCGAGGCGAAATTGCCCTGCGCATCCTGCGCGCGGCGAAGGAGCTCGGCATTGCCACCGTCGCGGTGCATTCCACCGCCGACGCGGACGCCATGCATGTGCGCCTCGCCGACGAGAGCGTGTGCATCGGCCCGCCGGCCGCCCGCGACAGCTATCTCAACATCCCGGCGCTGATCGCGGCCTGCGAGATCACCGGCGCGGACGCCATCCACCCCGGCTATGGCTTTCTCTCCGAGAACGCCCGCTTCGCCGAGGTGCTGGAGCATCACCGCATCGCCTTCATCGGCCCCAAGGCGGAGCATATCCGCATCATGGGCGACAAGATCGAGGCGAAGCGCACGGCCAAGCGGCTCGGCATCCCCTGCGTTCCGGGCTCGGAAGGCGGTATTTCCGATGAGGTGGAGGCCAAGAAGGTCGCCAAGGACATCGGCTATCCCGTCATTATCAAGGCTGCCGCCGGCGGCGGTGGTCGCGGCATGAAGGTCGCGCGCAACGAGGGCGACCTCGTTCACGCGCTCCAGACCGCCAAGACCGAGGCCAAGGCCGCCTTCGGCGACGATGCGGTCTATATCGAGAAGTACCTCGAGAAGCCGCGCCACATCGAAATCCAGGTGCTCGGCGACGGCAAGGGCAACGCCATTCATCTGGGCGAGCGCGACTGCTCGCTCCAGCGTCGCCACCAGAAGGTCTGGGAGGAAGGCCCCTCGCCCGCCCTGAACGTCGAGATGCGCGAGCGCATCGGCGGCGTCGTGGCAAAGGCCATGCAGGACCTGAAATACGCAGGCGCCGGCACCATCGAGTTCCTCTACGAGGACGGCGAGTTCTACTTCATCGAGATGAACACCCGAATCCAGGTGGAGCACCCCGTCACGGAGATGATCACCGGCATCGACCTGGTGAACGAGCAGATCCGCGTGGCGGCAGGCCATCCGTTGTCCGTGAAGCAGGAAGACGTCAGGATCGAAGGCCATGCCATCGAGTGCCGCGTGAATGCCGAGCATCCGTCGACCTTCCGCCCCTCGCCCGGCACGATCAGCTATTTCCACCCGCCCGGCGGTCTCGGCGTGCGCGTCGATTCGGCGGCCTATCAGGGCTACCGCATCCCACCGCATTACGACTCCCTCGTGGGCAAGCTCATCGTGCATGGCCGCACCCGCAACGAGTGCCTCATGCGCCTGCGCCGCGCGCTCGACGAGTTTGTGGTGGACGGCGTGGACACGACGCTCCCGCTCTTCCGCACGCTTGTCCGCAACCCGGACATTCAGAACGGCCAGTACGATATTCACTGGCTTGAGAATTTCCTGAAGACGGGCGGCCTCGGGGACGTAGAATAATCTTGTTATAACATCAGCATGGCTTTACCTTACGAAGGTAAGGAGGCCCTGCGGATGGATTGCAAGCGGGGCAGTTTTGCACATGCCTCGTTTTCTTCACGTCGGGTCCGGCCGTTACCGCAAAGCTCAAACCATTCAAGCCTTCCAGGGGCCCGAATGGGAAGAAGTCTCGCTCGACATCGACAAGAAGGTGAAGCCCGACATCGTCGATAAGCTGCCAGTCCTCGCCAAGGTCGAGGCTGACAGCTTCGATGCGGTTTATTCGAGCCACAGCATCGAGCATCTCTATCCGCACGAAGTGCCTGTTGCCCTGAAGGCCTTTCAGCGGGTTCTGAACGGCGACGGCGTCGCGATCATCCGCTGCCCGGACCTGCAAACCATCGGCGAGGCTCTTGCTGCGGGCGAGATCGACAAGCCCCTCTATGTCAGCGGCCTTGGGCCGGTCGCCCCTCTCGACATGCTGTACGGCTTTCGCCCCGCCATGGCGGATGGGAACCTCTACATGGCCCACCACACCGGCTTCACCGACAAGACGCTTGGCGAGGCCTGCGCCAAGGCAGGCTTTCGCAGCGTCCTGTGCTTTCGCATGAAGAAAACCCGCGAACTGTGGCTGGTCGCGACGAAAAAGGCCATCAGCAAGGACGAACTCAACGAACTCGCGAAAATCTACATCACGCCGGTCTGACTTCCGGCACAGATGTATCTATTTATGGCATGATCCCGGTTCGGATCTGCGAGTAAATGGCCCTGTCTCCCGACGATACCATCACCATCACGCCTGAGATCCTGCTGAAGGCCTATGCCGCGGGCATCTTTCCGATGGCGGAGGATGCAGATGACCCGTCACTGTTCTGGGTGGAGCCCCGCGAAAGGGGCATCATTCCGCTCGACGGGTTTCATCTGCCCAAGCGGCTCGCCCGCACGATCCGCTCCGACGAGTTCACGATCCACGTGGACCGCGACTTCGATGCGGTGATCGCGGGCTGCGCCGCGCCGGGAACCGACCGGGAGAAAACCTGGATCAACCGGCGGATTCGCGATCTTTACGGCCAATTGTTCGACAAGGGCTTCTGCCACACGGTCGAGGTGTATCGGGAGGACCAGCTGGTCGGCGGCCTTTATGGCGTGCGCCTGCGGGGAGCCTTCTTCGGCGAGAGCATGTTCCACCGCGAGCGGGACGCCTCGAAGATCGCGCTTGTCCATTTGGTGGCGCGCCTTAAGCGCGGCGGCTTCACGCTGCTCGATACGCAGTTCGTGACCTCGCATCTGTCCCAGTTCGGCGCGGTCGAGGTGCCCCGCCGCGAATACAAGCAGATGCTGCGCAACGCGCTCGATCGCGAGGGCGATTGGTGCGTTTGGCCGCGCGAGCAGGTGGTCAGCGGTGAGGAAGCCCTCGCCGCGCTTTAAACGCTACCGATCCGTATTGACGAGCGGCGCTTCCCTGTTCGGAAGCCGGCGCGCCGGCTGCTGCAGCGGCGCGGTCTGGACGGCGGGCGGAGCGGGAGYGCGCTGCGCGCCCTCGGCCGGGGCCATGATGCCGCCGGAACGCGGGGCAGCGGCCGGCGTGCGGGCCGCGTCCTGCTCGATGGGCGGAGGCGGCTCGACGGCTTCCTTGGGCTCGGCGATCACGTCTGTGCCGCCTTTGCAGTCCACGAGCCAGATATCGTAGACCGGGTGCTGGATGCCATGCAGGCCGGGGCTTGCCGCGAACAGCCAGCCGGAAAAGACCTTCTTGCCTGCTCCCTCGGCGCCCGGCTCCTCGACCTCGACGAAGGAAGTGGTGTTCGGCGTTTCCGTCGGCGGCTTGGTGAAGCACACGCGCGGCGTCATCTGCAGGGCGCCGAACTGCACGGTCTCATCGACCTTGACCTCGAACGACACGATCCGCCCGGTGATCTTGTCGAGCCCCGAGAAAACCGCCGTCGGATTCTTGATTCTGTCCGCCTGAGCGGCCGAGATACCGCCGACGATCGATGCAAGCACGAAAGCCGCCCGCGTCCATCCGAGTTTCATAATCACTGGTCCACGCCTTCATGGCCCGGCCACGCGCGGCCGTTCTCATGTGTCTCGCCACGCGTTAACACGTCAACCGTGTTGGAAAAAGGGCGATGCGTCACAAAGCTTAGCAGTCGGGCCGATATCGGATAAAATAACACCGATAAAGGATTCGACTCATGCGTCTCTCTGTCCGCGCGCTTCTGGCCGCCACCCTTCTGTTTTCGTTCCATGCCAACGCCGAGAGCGCCGAACTGGCGCGCCGTGCCTTCATGGGAATCGGCATGGCCGCAGTGCCGGAAGCCGTCAGGTCCGAGAACAAGTTACCGACCGGCGAAGGCATTCTCATCGAGCGGGTGATTCCCGGCTCCTCGGCGGAAGCAGCCGAGCTTCAGGCGAAAGACATCGTGATCAAGATCGATGGCGAGACGATCCGCACGATGGCGGATATATCGGCGGCGATTCGCAGGAAGAGGGCCGGCGACAGCTTCACCCTCTCGCTGCTGCGGGCCGGCAAGCCCGTAGAGCAGAAGGTCGGGTTGATCGGCCTGCCTCATGAAACCTCGCCCGATCACGAGGCGATCTACGAAGCGGTCGAGGCCGCCGGCGCCCGCCGCCGCACCATCATCACCAAGCCGAAGCAGGATGGCCGCAAGCCCGCCGTGCTCTTCGTGGGCGGCATCGGCTGCTACAGCATGGACTATCCGTTCGACCGGGAGACGCCCTATCGCCAGCTCATCGAATCCTTCAGTCGCGACGGCTTCGTGACCATGCGCGTCGAGAAAAGCGGCATGGGCGACAGCGAGGGCGAGGCCTGCGCCAAGGTGGATCTGCAAACCGAGGTCGAGGGCTACGTGGCAGGCCTCAAGGACCTGAAGACGAAGCCTTATGTGAACCCTGAGAAGGTCTTCATCGTCGGCCACAGCATCGGCGGCATCGTCGGCCCGCTGGTGGCGGATCGTGAGCCGGTACGCGGGATTGTCGCTGCCGAGACGATCGGCAGCACCTGGTTCGAATACGAACTCGTCAACCGCCGCCGTCAGCTCAAGCTGGAAGGCATGCCGCCGGCCAAGATCGGTGCACAGATGCAGCTCAAGCAATGGTGCATGCACCAACTGCTCATCGCACGTCAGCCCCGCGCGGAAATTCTGGAGAAACGCCCGGCCTGCGCCGAGGAAATGAAGCTTCCTTCCTCCGACGCTTATCTTCAGCAGATCGCGGCAATCGATCTACCGGATTTGTGGACGCGGCTGAAGCCGGATACCCTGCTCGTCTACGGCAGTGCCGATTTCCTCACGAGCGCTGAGGAGCATCGGGAAATTCTCGACACCATCAACGCCGCCCGCCCCGGCRCCGCGACCTTCGTGGAGATCGCCGGTATGGATCACTCCTTCTATCGCATGAAGGACCAGAAGGAGAGCTTCATGGTGCGGCGGGAAGACAAAGAGGGCGAGTATAATCCGGAAGCAGGCCGGGTGATCGGCGAATGGCTGAAGGCGCGGGCCAACTAGGCTCGCGGTTGCAGCAGCATATGGTTTGTGGCCTGGACAGTTCCGAGGCGACAATCCCTCGCGATCTCATGCTGATGGTGAAGCACGTCTTCGCACCTATCGGGCTGATTTGCTCGAAGGTGCATGCCGAGCCGGAAAGCCGCGAGTACGGCGCCGTCATGCTTGAGCTGGGGCATCTCTCCGTCCGCTTCCGCGTCGCCAAAATCACGCCCAGGAAAGTCGGCCAGTTCGTCACGATTTGGAAGAGAATCGGGGACGGTCCGATCCAGCCCTTCGATGAAACCGATCCGGTCGATCTAGTGGTGATCCAATGCCGCTCGGATCATGGCTCAGGGCAATTCGTGTTCCCAAAAGCCGTTCTCTGCCGGTGGGATGTTTTCTCTAAGAATGGTACGGGCGGCAAACGCGCCATTCGCGTTTACCCGACCTGGGACAGGCCGACGAGCCAACAGGCCGTGCGAAGTCAGGCCTGGCAACGCGAATACTTCATGGAAATGCCCGAGGATCGTCCAGTTGATCGGGCCAGGGCGCGAGCGCTCTACGGCATTGATTAAGCCGCCTCCGGCCTAATCGTTCTCTAACGGATTGAGCGCGGGCTCCATCATGGGATCGCCTGCCTTCTCGCGCCGCTCGTGATGCGCGGTGGAGCAGACGATGGAGCACAGAAGTCCGCGATCCGACCAATAGGACGGTCCATTCTCGATCCGGCCGTAATGGTAAGCGAAATCGGTATGGCCGTAAGGCAGGCCACATTCGACACAAGCACGCGGGGTCAAGCGGTTCAGCATGAGACTGCTGGAGCCGAGGCCTTACTCGCCCGGCGTCCAGGGCACGTAGTCGCCCGTGGCGGCGGGGCGCTGGCCTGTCGCGAGTTGGGAGCCCTGCGGACGGTAGGCATAGGGCGTGCCGGTCATGTTGGGGAGATGCGTCTTCTCCCAGGAGTGAGCCTTGTAGCTCTCCTCGCTCGGGGGAACATCGCCGTTGTGGCACAGCCAAGCGCGCCAACCGGGGGGCACCCGCGAGGCATCGGCATCGCCGTTATAGATCACCCAGCGGCGCTCAGCACCGACATTCGAATCGATGGGGGTCGCCTGCGTGTAGCGGTAGTAGGTGTTGCCGAACTCGTCCTGACCCACGAACTGGCCCTTGCGCCAGGTGAAGAATCGCGTGCCGAGAGTCTGTCCGCTCCACCACGTAAAGAACTGAGCCAAAAAGGTTTTCATCGCTACCGCCGAGGGGGTTCTTGAGGTTGCGCGGAATATGGCTTCAGCCTGCCGCGAAGTCCAGCTTTTCCGATCCGGAACCCGCCACTGATTCTCCGATGATTCTACTTGGGCGATTCTAGGGCGCTTTTCCCGGATTCACGGGATTTTCGCGTCGGAGCGGTTTTTTTTGCCGATATGGTTTCCGCAGGGGAAATTGATGCGCCGGCACAACAATTAGGGGCTCTCGTGAACGGCAAAAACGCAAATCTGAGCCGGCCAAGTTTGGTCATTTGAAAAGTGTGATTTGGATTCTGAAAGGAGTCTCTGAGGCTTAGCCACTTTTCCACATTCTTAACACCTGCCCACTATATATAGACGGAACAGAAACTCTCGGCACAAGTTCTTGACGTAAGGCTCGCATCACGACTAGCTTGCCGGGGATCCGATCCGAGACCGGCGACCGACCCGAAAGGGAGGTCGAAATCTCCCCAGAGCGAGCGTTCAGAGCCCGCGGCAAGTTGTTTGCCGCGCGACCTGTGGCGTCTGAAGGGAGGCCGTAACTCGGGCGTGGTGCGTGTGGCGATCCGCAAAACGGATCGTTGGGGTATCGAAAAATTTTTGGGGCTGAAAGCCACAGGCATGTCTTGTGGCGACGGGGACGCTTGTCTCCAAACTTAGGATGTGACCGATGCGGATTGACCGGCGTTATACGAAACCTGGACAGGATCCCTACTCTTCCCTCTCCTTCCGTCTTGCGACGAGCGAGATCCGCAACCCGGACGGCTCGATCGTCTTCAAGCTCGAGAACATCGAGGTTCCGGACACATGGAGCCAGGTGGCATCCGACGTTCTGGCGCAGAAGTATTTCCGCAAGGCCGGCGTTCCTACGCACCTGAAGAAGGTCGAGGAGAACGACGTTCCCTCCTGGCTGTGGCGCTCGGTGCCCGACGAGGCCAAGCTCGCCAAGCTGCCGGAAGACAAGCGCACCGGTTCCGAGATTTCCTCCAAGCAGGTGTTCAACCGCCTTGCCGGCTGCTGGACCTATTGGGGCTGGAAGGGCGGATATTTCTCCTCCGAGGRGGATGCCCGCACGTTCTATGACGAGCTGTGCTTCATGCTCGCCAACCAGATGGTCGCGCCGAACTCGCCGCAATGGTTCAACACCGGCCTGCACTGGGCCTACGGCATCGATGGCCCCGGCCAGGGCCACTATTACGTGGATTACAAGACCGGCAAGCTGACCAAGTCCAAGTCTTCCTACGAGCATCCGCAGCCGCATGCCTGCTTCATCCAGGGCGTCGAGGACGACCTGGTGAACGAGGGCGGCATTATGGACCTGTGGGTCCGCGAGGCGCGCCTGTTCAAGTACGGCTCGGGCACGGGCTCGAACTTCTCCAACCTGCGCGGCGAGGGCGAGAAGCTCTCCGGCGGCGGACGTTCGTCCGGCCTCATGAGCTTCCTCAAGATCGGTGACCGCGCTGCGGGCGCGATCAAGTCGGGCGGCACCACCCGTCGCGCGGCGAAGATGGTCGTGGTCGATGTCGATCACCCGGATATCGAATCCTACATCGACTGGAAGGTGAAGGAGGAGCAGAAGGTCGCGGCCCTCGTGACCGGCTCCAAGCTCGGCAACAAGCACCTCAAGGCCATCATGAAGGCCTGCGTGAACTGCGAGGCCGAGGGCGATGCCTGCTTCGATCCGGAGAAGAACCCGGCTCTGAAGAAGGAAATCAAGATGGCGCGCCGGGTCATGATCCCGGACAACTACATCAAGCGCGTCATCCAGTTCGCCAAGCAGGGCTACACCGACATCGAATTCCCGATCTACGACACGGACTGGGATTCGGAAGCCTATCTCACGGTCTCCGGCCAGAACTCCAACAACTCCGTCTCGCTGACGGACGAGTTTTTGCGCGCGGTGGAGAATGACTCGGATTGGCAGCTCAAGGCCCGCAAGGACGGCAAGGTCCTCAAGACCCTGAAGGCCCGCGACCTGTGGGAACAGATCGGCCACGCCGCATGGGCATCCGCCGATCCCGGCCTGCACTACAACACCACCATGAACGATTGGCACACCAGCCCCGCCGGTGGCCGCATCCGGGCGTCGAACCCCTGCTCGGAATACATGTTCCTGGACGACACGGCCTGCAACCTGGCTTCCGCCAACCTGCTGCAGTTCTTCGACCGCGCCGCGCATAAGTTCGATGCGGAATCCTTCGAGCATGCCTGCCGTCTCTGGACGGTCGTTCTCGAAATCTCGGTGATGATGGCGCAGTTCCCGTCCAAGGAAATCGCGCAGCTTTCTTATGAGTACCGCACGCTCGGCCTCGGCTACGCGAATATCGGCGGCCTGCTCATGACCATGGGCTTGCCTTACGATTCCGACGCGGGCCGTGCCCTTGGCGGCGCACTCACCGCGATCATGACCGGCGTGTCCTATGCCACCTCCGCCGAGATGGCGGGTGAGCTCGGGCCGTTCCCGAACTACAAGGCCAATGCCAAGTCCATGCTGCGCGTGATCCGCAATCACCGCCGCGCGGCGCATGGCGAGGCTCAGGGCTACGAGGGTCTCTCGGTCAACCCGGTTCCGCTCGATCACGCCTCCTGCCCCGACCAGAGCCTCGTCGCCCATGCGAAGCAGGCCTGGGACCGCGCACTCGAACTCGGTGAGAAGAACGGCTACCGCAACGCCCAGTCCACCGTGATCGCGCCCACCGGCACGATCGGCCTCGTGATGGATTGCGACACCACCGGCATCGAGCCCGACTTCGCTCTCGTGAAGTTCAAGAAGCTCGCCGGCGGCGGCTACTTCAAGATCATCAACCGCGCCGTGCCGGATGCCCTGCGCACCCTGGGCTACCGCGAATCCGAGATCGCCGAGATCGAGGCTTACGCCGTCGGCCACGGCTCCATGAAGCAGGCTCCCGCCATCAACCCGGGCTCGCTTGCTGCTAAGGGCTTCACGGATGAGAAGATCGAGGCTGTCGAGAAGGGCCTGAAATCCGCCTTCGACATCAAGTTCGTCTTCAACCGCTGGACGCTCGGCGATGACTTCCTCACCGGCACGCTGAAAGTGCCGGCGGAGAAGCTCAACGATCCGTCTTTCGACATCCTCTCCTTCCTCGGCTTCTCGAAGGCCGATGTGGAAGCAGCCAACATCCACATCTGCGGCGCGATGACTCTCGAAGGCGCTCCGCACCTGAAGACCGAGCACTACGCGGTGTTCGATTGCGCCAACCCGTGCGGCAAGATCGGCAAGCGCTATCTCTCGGTGGAAAGCCATATCCGCATGATGGCGGCGGCGCAGCCCTTCATCTCGGGCGCGATCTCCAAGACCATCAACATGCCCAACGACGCCACCGTCGAGGATTGCAAGAGCGCCTACATGCTCTCCTGGAAGCTGGCGCTGAAGGCGAACGCCCTCTACCGCGACGGCTCCAAGCTCTCGCAGCCGCTCAACTCCGCTCTCATCGCCGATGAGGAGGAGGATTCCGAGGACGCGGTGGAAGCGCTCACCGCCATGCCGGCCGCTGCGAAGGCAGCGCACGTGTCGGAGAAGATCGTCGAGAAGATCGTCGAGCGCGTGGTCGCGATGCGCGACCGCGAGAAGATGCCCGACCGTCGCAAGGGCTACACCCAGAAGGCCGTCGTCGGTGGCCATAAAGTTTACTTACGTACTGGCGAATACGACGACGGCCGTCTCGGCGAGATCTTCATCGACATGCACAAGGAAGGCGCCGCCTTCCGCGCGATGATGAACAACTTCGCCATCGCGATCTCGCTCGGCCTGCAATACGGCGTGCCGCTGGAGGAATACGTGGAGGCCTTCACCTTCACCCGCTTCGAGCCGGCCGGATTCGTGCAGGGCAACGAGCGCATCAAGAGCGCGACGTCGATCCTCGACTACGTGTTCCGTGAGCTCGCGGTGTCCTACCTCGCCCGCAACGACCTCGCCCATGTGGACCCGTCGGAAGCAGGCCCCACCACCATCGGCTCGGGCGAAGCCCAGTCGAAGGCCCCGGAAGCCGCCCCCGCCACCACCGTCGTCTCCCGCGGCTTCACCCGCGGCAACGCCGACCGCCTCATGCTCATCCCCGGCGGCGGCGRCAGCGCCGGAGGCATCGTGCAGCGTCCGAGCACGGTCGGCGCGAACGCTCTCAAGAGCGAACTCGCCCAACCGGCCACGCAGGAAGTGACGGTCGGCGAAGCCGAAATGTCCAAGCTCGCCTTCACCGCTCCCGCAGCCCCCTCCATCGCGGACAAGCGCGCCGAGGCCAAGATGAAGGGCTATGTGGGCGAATCCTGCCCCGAATGCGCGAACTTCACGCTGGTGCGGAACGGGACCTGCTTGAAGTGCGATACCTGCGGCAGCACGACGGGTTGTTCGTAAAATAGGGAGCCCCGGAAGTGAGGATGCACCCAAAGGTTGGTCAGATTAACCGATAGTGCGCCCTCGAATAACCTATCCGTCCGCCGCACCCCAGCGGCGGACCACCTGATGGAGATAGGCAGACGGTCGGAGTGGTCTCACCCCAGCAGCCCGATCCGAATGATCGAACAGTCCGCCGCGCCGCGGCGTCCCCTCAGAAACTGCAATCGCGAGCAGATCTCCGTACTTGGCGCGGGCAATGCAGCCGGATGTAGCCGGACGATCTGACGACGCGAGGAACAGACCGACAGCCGTTACTGCGCAAGACATGGGCCAGGGAATGGCGCGGCGCAGACACGGGTCGGCAAGGACCACTCGTGACTGCAATAGGCTTTAACATCAGCAAGGGTGCCATCTGGTCGTGTGTCGTTGAAGGGACGCGGAGCGCACCGGAATTCCGAGACCTGGGACGGCAGCGGTTCAACCCTGACCAGCCGCGCCCGGATCTCGCCAACTACTTCAAGCAGGTCTTCGGAGAGATCATCGACAGGGTTCCCTCCCCGCAGCTTGCATACCGACTGACGCTCAATGCCAAGAGCGCCGACCAAGTCGCCTATCTCTGCTTTCCCTTCGGCATCCTGAACCTCGTCGCGCATGAGCGCGGACTGGCCATCGATCAGTTCACCACAGCCTCCTTTTCCAAAAAGGCTCTTGGCTTCACCGGTGACAGGTTTGACGCATGCGACACCATAAAGGGACGGCCGGAGAACTGGGACAGGGATGCGAAGCTCGCAGCCCTAAGTGCATGGATGGTGCTCGATGGCTGAACTCACCGCTCCGCTTCTCCAGCCGGGCCAGGTGATCCTGAACAAGTATGAGGTGCTGCGTTTCCTCGGGCGCGGGCACTTCGGCCAGGTCTTCCAGGTCTTCAACCAGAACCTGCAACAGGTTTCCGCGCTGAAGGTAATCCTCGTCGAGAACCCCGAGTCCCACAAGGCCGTCGTGGAAGCCCAAGCCATGAGCCTCTGCGGCCATGACCACGTGGTGAGGATCATTACCGCCGACGTCTTCGACGGCTCCGTCCTGATCGAGATGGAATACATTGAGGGCGGCTCCCTTGGTGATCGGTTGCTGCGGGAGTTCGTCCCCGTCGTCGATGCGGTCACCTACGTGAAGCAGATCCTGTTTGCCCTCGAACAGGCTCACGCTAAGGGTTTCGTGCACCGGGACGTGAAGCCCGGGAACATCATGCTGGCTCCGCGCGCGGCCAAACTGTCCGATTTCGGTACCGCGATCCATACGCCCACAGGCATCAGGGTCATGGACGGCTTCTACCGCCCCCATGCCTCTCCCGAGGCGGTGAACGGCTATGAGTTCTCACCCCGCAGTGACGTGTATGCTGCGGGACTCACCCTCCTACGGGCGGTCAACAACATGGCAGGTTGGGGCCACGCATGGAGAGACGATGTCTCCTTCACTCGAGACATTGCCAACGGGGACGTCCCTGGTCGCATCGGCCACAGGGAATGGGTGCCTCGCGGCCTCAAGTTGATCCTCAATCGGGCGTGTTCCAAGCATCCAGACCGACGGTATCAGAGCGCAGCGGACTTCCGCCAAGCCTTGGAAGGACTTCGATTAACTCGTGCCTGGATCCGGACCTCCCAAGACGAATGGACCTGTAAGTTTGAAGGCCGGGCGGAGATTCTCCGGTATGTCCCGGGCAGGCGTCACAGTGTCGAATACCTCGTCGCGGGCCGTCGCAGAACGGAGCACAGCTCGACTTGGGACACGGAGCGAGACGCCCGCCTCGCTCTCGAGAGAACCGTGGCGGCGCTGACCCTATTGCCCACCCGGTCGAAGCAAGGAGGTGGGCGCGGGAAGCGAATGCCACAGAAAACGGGCCCTGCCCTCCTGCCGGATCACGGCCTCTAGCCGCTCGGTAGTACCACCGTGTCGGCGTCCGAGGCAGTCCGCTGGCATCAACCTCTAACGGTCGATGCTCCCTGAAACCAGGACGCGGTCGTCCGGTCACGTCTCTGTATTTCTGATGGGGAACGTGGTCGGATCTTGCTGCGACTTGATCGAGGAGAACGGCGTCCTGGCGAGGAGGCAGCAGCAATGCCATTGGCGGTTGTCCCCGGGTCGAGAAGTCTGACCCAAACCCGGGGGTATCCTGACTCGAATCGGCGAAAAGCCTGACTCTCCGGTCCTTGCAGCCTTGGGTTGTGTGTGGGCCGATAGGACTGGGCAAATCCGCCAAGGATTGAGAAAGGCCCGCTTCCGTCAGGGAAGGCGGGCCTTTTCTCGTTCGGACGTCCTCCGCGCCCCAGGCGTCGAGTCCTTTGGGCAGGTACGGCCGCTCTCTTCACCGAAGAAACACGGAGATCACGAGGATTCCGACGGCCAGTCCCGCAAGAAATCCAATGCGTTTCACCGATGTCGCAATCCTGTCTGTGTGCTTCCTGATGACGTCCAGGCGCGCCAGGGACGGGTCGGCCTCAGATTGTGCACGACGGCCCTCGCGGGTGTGCCGGACTGGTCGCGCAGGCGGATTCGCTCAATGCGCCGGAGGTCCTCGCCCTCGAAGACGTAGAGACGGTCCTAGCACATGGTTCTTGCTGACTTCCCACTGGAGGGCTTCGTAGGCGTAGCCTTGGGATGGGCTCTGGTAGGACGACACCGACCAGCAGACTCTGTGGGTCTCGCCGGCCCTAGGATTCGGTCGCTGGAGAGCGAATACGCATCCAATACGGAACTGCTGTATCCCGGCTTGTGCTTAGAAATGCCGAACCTCCCCGACGTGAGCATTCTGTCGGGTGATCTGTTCGTGACCTCCACCATCAAGGGACAGAGGGGATCGGCGCAGTCCGTCCTGTTGCCGCTTGTCCACATGACGACCTAGGCCAGTTCCCTTTCCCGCGCCTCGGCCTACTTCGGATGACGAACGCTCAGCAAGGATCCTTCTTTTGCGCGGCGACCTTCTCGTATGCGGCCTGAAGCTCATGCAGCACCGAGCGCTTCGGAGCAGGCGCGCCGAGATGCAGCGCACGGAGCTCCGCCATGAACGCATCCCACAGCGATAGACCGCCCTCCTCCAGCAACTGCGCGCGGATCGACAGCTCCTCCGAGACCGGCCTGTGGCGCCGCCCCCAGCTCCCCATCTGCACGAGCAGGGGCACGAGCTGGATAGCAGGCTCGGTCAGGCTATAGATGGCCTTCTGCTGGTGGGTCGGATCGTCGCTTTTCGTGAGCAGTCCGGCCTCCATCAGCCGCTTGAGCCGAGCGGCCAGAATATTGGATGCGATCCCCTCCTCCGAGCGGTTCAGCAACTCGCGAAAATGGCGCCGATTCCCGAACATGATGTCTCGGATGACGATCAGGCTCCATCGGTCGCCCAGAACTTCGAGAGTCAGGTTGATCGGGCAACCGGAGCGGTGCGCATCGTCCATGTGGATCCTCATCGGAGACTGCTTGCAAAATAGGATCGGTCGAGTTACCAATCAACCAGTTGCATTCTGAAACCAGATACTCCCGCGCGAGGCGACGATGACGTTGAGGCTCTATGCCCACCCCTTTTCGTCCTACTGTCAGAAGGCGCTGATTGCGCTCTACGAGAATGGCACCGCATTCGAGTACCGGATGCTCGACAACGAGCAGGCGAACTCAGAATTGGCGGCGATGTGGCCGATCAAGCGGTTTCCAGTCCTGGTGGACGACGGCTGCCCAATCGTCGAGACGAGCATCATCATCGAGCATTTGGACCTCCATCACCCGGGATTGACGCGCCTCGTTCCGGAGGACGCCCGAGCCGCTCTCGACGTGCGCATGATGGACCGCTTCTTTGACAACTACATCATGACACCGGTGCAGAGGATTGTGTCCGACAGCCTGCGATCCGCAGAGGCGCGAGATCCACAGGGCGTGGCTGAGGCCCGCGAGATGCTCGATAGGTCCTATGCCTGGCTTGATAGGGTCATTGATGGGCGAGAATGGGCGACGGGTAAGGCTTTCAGCCTCGCCGATTGTGCGGCAGCCCCCTCGCTCTTCTACGCTGATTGGGTGCATCCGGCCAGCGAAGCGTTTGGCAACGTCCGGGCCTATCGCAAACGGTTGCTGGTGCGGCCGTCATTCGCACGGGCTGTGGACGAGGCACGGCCGTATCGCCATCTCTTTCCGCTTGGCGCCCCTGATCAGGATTGAACGGGTTTTTTGCATTCCCATCCGACCACAGATGCCAAGGGGAGGATGCGATCCGAGCAACAGCGCCACCATCAGTGATATCCGGCATTCGGCAGCAAAGACCACCGGCTCCGATTGAACCCATCCGATATCCTCGAGGATACTCGGGATGGCGCTCTCCATGTCATGGCCATCGCATACATCCCGCATCCACCGCAGCGGTCCTCGCCGGAGCCATCAACCGCAGGCTGTCAGGCACCTGCCAGGAAATCGATGACGGCCCTGACGGCAGGGAGCTGGCCGCGCCGATGAGGCGTCAGGATCGTGGAGGTCACGATGCCGGCGGCCCAGTCCGGGAGCACCGTTGCCAAGTCCCCGCTTTCGACCAATGCGGCTGTCATCGTCTCGGGAAGGCAGGCGATGCCGAGACCCGAAGCCGCGGCCCGCAACAGCACCGAGGATTCATCGGCCACCAGACGCGCCGCCGGAGCGACTTGAACCTCCAGTCCGTCGTTGCTTTTCAGGAGCCATGTCCTGGACGTTGGAGCCGTCAGGAGCGCGTCATGGCCGACGATGTCCTCCGGGCGCCGGGGCACGCCCCGCCGGGCCAGGTAGTCCGGTGAGGCGACCAGCGTGATCCGCTCGGTKGCCATCCGGCGCTGAAGGAGATCGGAATCGGGCAACGGCGCGAAGTGGCTCCTGATCGCGATATCGAAGCCCTCCCGGACCAGGTCGACGAAGCGGTCGGTGACGTGGAGTTGCAGGTCCAGCTTGGGATAGGCGCGGGCGAGCGTCGGCAGGCGATCGGCCAGATGGAACTGCGCCACCGGCACGGAGGCGGTGATCCTGACCATGCCCTGCGGCTCGGCCTGCCGACGCTGCACCACGCTCTCGGCGGCCTCGGCCTCGATGACGGCGGCCCGGGCATGGTCGTAGAAATCCTTTCCGACGTCGGTCAGCACGAAGCTGCGCGAGGTGCGATGGATCAGGCGAATGCCGAGGTCCGCCTCGAGCTCGGCGACCCGCTTGCTGACCGTCGACTTGGGAACGCCCAAGTGTCGTGCGGCAGCGGCAAAGCCCCCGCTGTCGACCGCTCGGACGAAGATGTGCAGATCGTTGAAGTTGAACCTCATGCGCCATCGTTCACATTTGTGGACTTTAGGTTTCCAAAGTAGCCGCTACAGCGTCAAAGTCCATGGTGCCATCTTGATGTCGTCACAGATACAAGGAGATACACATGGTTCAAACCCTCATGTACGGCGTCCCGTCGGGATGCTCGTTCGGCTCGATCGTCGCGCTGGAATGGCTCGGGGAGCCTTACCGCCTCTGCCGCATCGAGATGCCGGCAGACGTACAGAGCGAAGCCTACCGCCGGATCAATCCTGTCGGTGAGACACCGACGCTGATGACCGCCACGGGCGAGCGGATCAGCGAGAGCATGGCGATCCTTCATCATCTCGGCGCTCGGGGGATCGGCAAGGGGCTGTCCTTCGCCCAGGGCACGCCGGAGTTCGACCGGTTCAACAAGGTCCTGGCGTTCCTGAACACGAGCTTCTTCACCGCGTTCGGCCCGCTCTGGTACGTCTTCGAGCATGGCCTTGAAGGACCTGCGAAGGATGCCCTCAGAGCCTATGGGGCTGCAAAGGTCACCAAGGCCCATGCGGACCTGGAACAGATGCTCGGTGACAAGGACTGGCTGCTGGGCGACCGACCCACGTTGGCCGATGCCTACTTCGCAGGCATCGCGCGGTGGAGCAAGTATCACGACGTCGTCGATCGCCGCGACTATCCGGGCTTGCAGCGTCTGTTCGAGAGGCTGGAGGCGGATCCGGCGGTCAGGTTCGCGCACGCGATCGAGCGTGGCGAACCCGATGTCAGCGTGGGCGGGTTCCAGGGGGAGATCACTTTGGACAATGTCTTGCGCCAGCAGGCTCTCGCAGCTTGATGCAGTGAAGGCCCGCCTCACGATTTGAGGCGGGCCTTCTGCCAGCAATGGCAGTAGGTGACTGGTCCGAGGAGGCCGCCCCGCATCCCGTAACGAACCTGTCCGCGAGAGCTCCTTTGGAGATGCCGTCCCAATGAGAACCTTGATCGCGCAGCTACACTGCTTCCGTAAATGCTTCTTCGAAATTCGCCAGGGTTCGCAGTTCAGTGAAACCGCTCGCCACGTTCAAGCTGCGCGAGGATCTGAGCGATTCTTTTCGCTCGCGTCTCGGGCCGTTTCGCCGTTTGGAGCCGATAGTAGATCGAGTAGAGGTTCTTGCGGTCGAGCGTCTCGAAGAACGCCTTGGCGTCCGGCATCGTCTCCAGCGCGTCAAGGAAGTCTTGAGGGATCACCATCGCCGCCGATCCTGCGTAGGCGCCTTCCCAGCGCCCATCCGCCTTTGCCGCATCGACATGCGCGAGCCCAGCAGGCGTCATCCGCCCTTCCGCGATCAGCCTTGTTGCATGCTCTCGATTCCTGGCTGACCAGTTCGACTTCGGCTTCCGCGGCGTGAGCCGCTGGAGGAAAGACCTGTCATCGAGCGGTTGCTTCTGGCCATCGATCCAGCCGAACCGGATCGCCTCTACAACACACTCAGTCCAGGTGACGGACGGATGGCCGGAGTCGGCCTTGAAGATTTGGACCCACAGCTCGCTCCTGCTGTGGTGATGCTTCGCCAGCCACTCACCCAGCTCTCGCGCCTCTCGAAACGCCACTGGCGTGCGTAATTTCTCAACCATGGTCATAGGTAGCAACTGATATCTCTTTTTGGAAGCAGCGAGGCGGCGCCAGAGTCGGATCATTCCCGCAATTGAGCCTGGAGCCTAGGCTCGCGCAGGCGCTCCGGCGGCCGACATCGCAGTACCGGTGCTGCTGCTGGCAGGGCAACGAGCCGCCGGAGCCGACCTGGGAAGGCGATCCGGCGGCAGTTCCCGAATAGGGGCAGCTTCAGGAACCCACATGTTTTGCGCGACCGGGCTCGCGCACTGGGCGCGAACCCGCGCTTCCCGAGCCCTACGTCCGGGTTATGGAAATACCTCCATCGACGACAAAGGCGCTCCCCGTCACGAAGCTCGAGGCATCCGATGCCAGGAACAGGACTGCCTTCGCGATTTCCGCCGGGGTCGCAAGCCGCTTGAGGGCATGCAGCCCCTCGACGAAGGTGCGGACCTCCGGAGGCGATCCCGGCGCGTTGACGATGTTCGACGGGGTATCGGTCCCGCCCGGCAAGATGGCGTTCACGCGAACGCCCCTGGCCCCGAACTCGGTCGCAAGAACCTGGGTCAAACCGATCAGGCCCGCCTTGCTCGCGGCGTAGGCGGCCATTCCGGGCATTCCAGCCGAGTAGCCGACAAAGGTGGAGGTGAAGATCAACGAGCCGCCGCCCCGGTCCAACATTGCGGGCACCTGATACTTGGCGCCAAGGAACGCGCTCGTCAGGTTGATCTCGAGCGTATCGCGCCATCCATCCAGCGACAGGCCCGAGACCGCTCCGGTGTCGCCCACGACACCAGCATTGTTGAAGGCGATGTCGAGACCGCCGAAGCGCTCGACCGCGGTTCTGACAAGTGTCTCCGCCAGTGCCTCGTCCCTCACGTCGCCCGCAACTGCGACGGCAGCACCTCCGGCCTCCCTGATCTCAGCAACCAGCGCTTCCAGTTCATCGGCTCGGCGCGCCGTGACGAGCACATTCGCCCCTTCCTGCGCAAAGAGTTTGGCCGTTGCGTATCCAATGCCGGAGCTGGCCCCCGTTACGATGGCCGTCTTGTTCATGAGCGTAGTCACTGATGGAAATCCTTCTTTGGGCTCAATGCCCATGACGGATTTCTCAGATCGGATGGTAAGCGGCGACCCGTTTCCTGCGCCCGATTCCTGTGATGCAGTCGTCCACCGCTCCCGAGGGAGCAATCCAAACAAAGACTGCTCTAGGCTATGCTGCGCCCTGCCAAGGGTGCTTTCGGCAGTCGAGGGTGCCGCCCTGACGGACGTGACTGCGCTTCATCAGGGAGTTCAGACCAGCCGGGACATGCGTCACGAAACGGGAAGCGCCGGATCGTAGGTGACACGGGCGCCGCGCCATATCATCCCGGCACGGTAGCGACCGCAACGCCGACGACAGGCCGGAAACACGCGCAAGCCACCGTTGCGAAAGCGGGCGCCCCTCGGCCGCCCGCAGCCCACTGCCGTGTGATGAAGGACAAGCCTTTGGACTCCCCACCGGACCGGGCAAGTAAAGCTTCGGCACCTTCCAGACTCCCTTCCGCCGGACTCCTGGAACGGAATACGGACCTGCGCAAGGATTCCCACCGGCAAGATCCTCGCCAGGGTCGATGAGTCCCTCCTTCCGCCGCTCGGTGCGCGGAGACCTTGGGAAGGGCGTTAACCCAGTCGGGTGGAATCCGGCTCTCATGGCTTCCACTCCCGCCGTGATCCACCTAAAGCCGTTGCCGAGTTCCCTGACCTCGTCGAAGGACAACCAAGACATGCCAGTGTTCATCGAAAACACCAGGAACGGGAAAGCCGTCTATGAGGTCGTCGACGTGGACGGGAGAATCATCGACTCCTATCCTGTCGAGGAAGGGCCCGATCGCGCCATCCAGGTATGCACAACCACCGCGATCCGCGGCCGGATGTTCATTCCAATCCCGGCGGAGCTGCCCAAAGGCTATTCGGTTGTCCTCGTCATCGACGGACCGAGAAGATACTTCTTGGTCGCAGCCCCAGGGGTCGGCTTTCTGGAAGGCGGCCATCCCTCGTTCGAGGCTGCGGTATCCGCAGCTTGGCGCGACTCAGAGCTTGGACCGGAGGCAAAGGATGCGTCTACGCCTCCGGGAATGTAGAACTCCGATGTCTTTCCGCGGCCTGGATTTCCCCTGCCGGAATCAGTCGTCCTCCCGCGATGAAGTGGCGAACCGTCGGGTGATCGAGGTCCAGGAGACTTCCCCGTCCGTGAGTGCGTTCATACTCGAATCCCGGTGCGGTCCGCTTGATCAGCTCCCGGTACCGCTCACCGGCGGCGCGGTTCTCTGATCGCTCGAGGCGAGGCCCGATCTCCCTGATCTGGGCAGCGAGGACGCGGTAGTCGCCCATCTGCTCCGCAAACTCCATCATGGCGATGGCAGCATCGTCCCGATCCATCACGCACTCCGCTCAAGGCCTTTCCCTGCGTCCAGTCTTGAGGGATGGGGCCGTCGGCGCAACCGGCGCAAATGGTGGACCAGAGCGCCTTCCGACGTACGTACGCCTCATGCAATGGCCGGGCTCCCCGGGACTCGGGACGATCCCATCCCTGCCCGGAGCATGCGTCCGTGGCTTGAACGATTTCCTGCCCCCTGAAGTTGACTGACACCATCTGTCCGCCAGCAGGAGAGGCCAGGTGCCCCGCTACTTCCTTGACGCCCCGATGGCGATCGGCTCCTCCAGGACACCAAAGAGCTTGAATGCCAAGATCATGCGGGAGTACGGGCCGAGGCCCAGCGTGCCTTGCCGTACATCGCGCGGGATGCACTGCCAGAGGCGATCAGCAAACCTTCATCGCGAGCGTCAGAAACGCGAGAGGGCATTTGGTGACCAGATCTGCGCTCACGCTCATTGTCGAGGATGCTTTCAAGAGCCTGGTGGATTAAGACCATAAGATCATCCCTCACGACGAGGCTCCCATGGACGATGACGAGGCTCCTGACGACATCACCCTTTGGGACCGCAAATTCCCTCAAGGTTGGAATATCGATCCCAAGTCCAGTGACCGGCTCGGCGCTGCCGACCTGGACTGGATCGAGCGTGAACTGCGGGTCTACTACACCGACCTCCTTTGCGAGCCCGTACCGCACCGGCTCCTGGCTCTGGTCGACCTGAGCCTTAGTCGAAGGACGGTCCATTGACACTCGATCCATCTTTGCGAGATGAGATCCTGGCGGCTGTGCCAAGCCTGCGCGCTTTCGCCATGTCCCTGGCGGGTAAGACTGATCGGGTCGACGATCTGGTTCAGGAAACGCTTGTGCGGGCCGTGACCAACATTCACCACTTCGAGGCTGGGACAAACCTCAATGCCTGGCTGTTCACGATCCTGCGCAACCTCTTTCACTCCGAGTACCGGAAGAGACGGCGCGAGGTCGAGGATGCCGACGGCTCCTACGCGGCCCGGCTCTCGGCCCCACCCGAACAGGGAGCGCGGCTCGAATTCGAGGATTTCCGGAGGGCTCTGGCCCACATCCCGCTCGACCAGCGCGAGGCCCTGCTACTGGTCGGGGCTGAGGGACTGTCGTATGAAGAGGCTGCCCAGGTGTGCGGGGTCGCTGTGGGGACGGTCAAGAGCCGCGTCAACCGGGCCCGTGCCAGGCTTGCTCGGATGCTCGACGTCGAGCACGGCCAGGAGTTCGACCCGGACCCGACGATCAAGGCTGCCCTTCAGGGGCCGTTTGAGATCTGAAGGGCTCATGCCCGTTCGGGCCCACGTGCTACCCTTCTCACTTCTCTTCTGAACCCACCAGCTCATGAACGTGCCTGACGAGCGTCGCAGCATGGTAGGGCTTTGGCACGAAGCGGCCATCGTCCGGGATCTCGTGATGCTTGGGGCGTGCGTAGCCTGAGGCGATCAGCAGCCGAACGTGCGGCCATCGGGCATGGACCTGCTCAGCCAGCTCCATGCCGTCCATGGAGCCGGGCATGTGCACGTCCGTGAACAGCACCTGGACCTCGTCGGATCGCGCCTCCAGCACCTTGAGGGCGACGTCCGCATTGGCCGCCTCCAGCACCTGGAAGCCTGCCTCCTCCAGTTCGTCGGCGGCGGTCATCCGCACCAGCAATTCGTCTTCGACGAGAAGAACAACGGGTGGATCGTTGCTTGTACCCTGCGCCATATCACGTCACCGGAGGCTGAGGGTCATGAATGGCCTTCTCGGCCTGGACCAGCACGTCAAGACCGCGCCAGGGGTTCGGCATGAAGGTGACGCACTCGGGCAGATCGCCCAACTGGGCACTGGGATCGCCTGAGGTGAGCACGACTCTGACCGTCGGCCAGAGCTTGCACGCGGCCTTGGCGAGCTGGACCCCATCCATCTCTCCCGGGAGTCGCACATCGGCGAACATCATTGCCACCTCGCCCCCGCGTTCCTGGAGGCAGTCCAGGGCCGCTTCCGCGCTTTCGACCTCTACCACCTCGAGGGGCGTCTCCTCCAACAAGGCGCCTGCAAGTGCCCGGACATCGGGATTGTCCTCGACGATCAGAGCCACATGCGGCTCAGGCTGAAGAGCGTTCATGGTCAATCTCCCTGATTTCCATCTGGCGCAGGATGGCCACGAGGGGGTCTGGGACTGTTGGCTCAAGTACGTCCCGGTAGGTCTCGGCAAACGCACGGGCGATCATGAATGTGGCGACGTCCGGATGGACGTCGTTGACATGGGGAGGCGCAGGTCGCCTGAGGCGTCGTGGGGCATCGGCTCTCTCCTTAAATACTGGTCTCGTGTGCCCGTCGCGGCAGCTCATGCCTGCTGCGGGTATCACAGATTAGTGAGGGGAACCGCCGACCCGACGATGGGTTTCAGCGTGGCGGCAGAATGTCTCGATCCTCAACGGCGCTCGCGACGTCTACACTAGGCAACTTGTCTCGCGGCTCTCGACGAGCATGTCCGAAGTGGCGGGCACGTCCCTTCGGAACGAGAACCCTGGGGCATGCTTCCGTCACTGCCGTGGCCGGCGGTTGAGCCAGACGGTCGCCTGCATGCTCGTCCACGCCGTCAGCACCAGGAACTCGTGCCAGTCGCCGTCGGGCGCCAGGAGTCGTCGCACCTCATAGTCCGCGGTTGCCTCACCGGGAGGGGATCGTACAGCCACCTCATGCTGCTTTGACAGCCGGACGCGCCGTTCCTCGCACATGGTGTGAAGCATGCCGTCGCACGGGCCTCCCACACACCGATAGGTTCGCTCCCGCGTGGCCATCACGAACGCTCCGTTTTCCCGGCCTGTGCCGGTCGTCCCTGAACTGACCAATCGACGACCGCCAGTGCCGGTTCCTCGGTCAAGCATGGCGGACGATGGGTACCAGCTAAGCTCTGCAAGGACCTCGTCAGCCGACCGGAAAGGTTCGTCGTGGATACGGCTGGAGCGGGCTTCGCCTGCCCATTGGAGATCGCATCAAACGAGACGCTGAAGGCAAGCTCACCTTCGGTATTCTCGATCTCAAGGGTGCAGTCATGAGGGTTTTGATGCCGGGCCACACGCAGGGACTCGTGGAGCTGTCATCACATCGGGGAACTTGAGGCCCAGATCGCCGTGGCTCAAGGTCTCGCCACGGTACCGGGCATAAAAAAGGCGAGACGTGGCCTTCTACAACCCACCCGGCCCAGTCGCGTTTCAGTGTGCGGGCAGGAGGAGAGGCCGGTAACGCCACCATCAGCCCCCTCCCCACCTGGCCCCGAACACCAAGGGATTCGCCGCATCTCCAAGGCATGCAAACCATAGCCGCCTTCAAGCATCCTGGCATCAGGGCGATTCCCCTATCCGAGGATGTCAGCCGCTGGGCCAATGCCTTTCTGGCTCCGCCTGTCATCGGGTTCACGCCCGGCAACGGGGTTTTTCGCCTCTAGTCCGGATGGATCAGCAACCTGGGGAGCCAAGGCCACGTTGCTCCTCATCAAGTGAGGCGGGAATGTCAAAGCCCCGAAGCCGGCTCGCGTCGTTGGCGAGATCATGCAGCGTGCTGGCCGTGGCCCTGATCCTCCCGTTCACGATCGGCGCCGTTCCTGCCCAGGCGCAGGGCATCTTCGGGTTGTTCAGGGCCTTCTCCCAGCCGGCAACCCCGGCCCCGGTGCCGCAGTCGTTCGGGTATCAAGCCGATCCGGAGGTCGAGAAGCCTCGGCGCAAGGTCCGCCCTCGGCCAAAGCCCGTGGCCGTCGAGCAGCCTGAGATCAAGAAGCCGATCGAACCGAAACCCATGGGAGAGATCGACAACCCCGTTCCGGCGCTCCTGGCCGACAGCACGTTGCGCCGGGGCGACATGGTGATGTTTCCCGACGGGCTGCGGGTCTTTGCAGGACGCCCTGGCGGGCCACACAAGCTCACCGACTTCAAGCCTGTCGCTCAAGCAGGGAAGCTCCTCTCGCGTGAGACACGGAAGCTGGTCAAGCACCTGCTTCCGAGTGAGAACATCGCCTGGAGCACGGATGCGGTCAGGTCCGGCGGCAAGCTTGCTGTCAACACCGACGATGTCGCGACAACCGGAAGCGTGAACCGACCCAAGGGTCACAAGGGGTCAGGCTCGCGCTGAAGGCATCCTACGGTACGGTCCCGCCTGGAGCTGTTCGACATCGGCTTCGTTGAGGCTTACCAGGAGTGTGACGACGATCACTGGTCATTCGTGTCATCTCGGATCGCGACCGCTCTGCCCCTCCGCATTCTCTGACGGCGGTGTGGTACCCGCCATTGACGTAGGCCCGCCCCGGGACGGGCCTTCGCGCTTTCAGACTTCCTGGGGGTCAAGGACAGAGATAGCCGCGGTTGCCGTCCGAGACGCACCGTGCCCCGTTGGGGAGGATGATCCCGCCCGTGCCGTCAGGCGGCACGACCACCCCATTCGACAGCGTGAAGCCGCCACCCGGCTGTGCAGCCACCGTCGTGCCGTCGGGCAGGGTGTACCTGCCGTCGCTGTAGGTCACGCGTCTCGTGTACGTGGGTGCGGATGTCGGCGCCATGGGCGCCGAAGGCACTGCTTGCGCGGATCCCAGGTTCGCGGGCGGCACAGGGATGGCCTGCCGCTCGCCTGACGAGACGCACGCGGACAACGCGCAGGACATCAACACGATAGGCGGCAGGCGCATGAAGCCTCTCAGGTCAGACCAGGAACGTTACGCGGTCGTTGAATGCAGCCGCGACGAGGACAAAAGGGACGTCCGAGAGCTCAGCTCTTCCCCGCAGCAGAGCCGGGGCCACCGAACATCGACAGCTTCCCGAAATGCTCGGCCAACAGGTAGTAGACCGTGACCCTGTTCTTCGTCCGGTCGCCCTTCAGCTTCTCGCCGACAGCCATGATCGCCTTGTCGAGATCAGCGTCGGTATCGGCCAGACCGAGCTTCTTTTTCAGGAAACTCTCCCGCACCCGCGCGACCTCTTCCCTATCACTCAGCGAGACCAGGGTCGAATCCCGCTTTTGCAACGCGATGCCGCAGTAACGGACAATCCCATTGATCGCATTCTGGTCCGCGTTTGCGGAGTATTTCTGCACGTCCGACGCCCAGTCTTCAGCCATCATTTCCTCCCGCACCTATCAAGTGAACTTTGCAGTCCCATGACACTCTCCTTGGATGCCCGATCAGGAACGCGGCAGGTCCGTCGCGTCAGGCAGGTGCCCGTCGGGGGTGACCTTATCCACGGTTTCCGGCAACAACGTCGTGAGCCGCGACAGGAGTTCCTCGCGCGACAGCCCGGTCTGCTGGGTCAAGGTCGCGAGCACCTCGGGACCGATGGCTTGTTCGAGCTGCTCGGGAGCGATGGGCTTGTTCGGTCCGGTGCCGACCCAGGACTCGGCGACGTCGCCTTGGCCTTGCTGCCTGAAGCTCTCCATCAACTCACCGAGCCCGCCGCCACCAAGGCCGCCGAGCAGCCCGCCGAGGCCAGCCTGCTGATTGCCTCCGCCCGCCGTGCCGGGACTGCCACCCAGGCTGCCGAGAAGACCGCCCAGGCCACCCGGCTGGCCATCTTGATCCGGAGCGCCAGGGTTGCCCGAACCCGCTCCCCTCAGCATCTCGGCGATCTTGTCCCGGTGTTGGAAGCCTGCCACAGCGAGCAGGCCCAGCAGGGCCGTCATCGATGGAAATCCGCGGCTCATTGCAATGCTCCTCGGGTTGGTGGGTGCGGCAGAAGTAACGTCAGACCTTCAACAGGGTTCAGGGCGCTCCTGCCGTCACCCGAACACTCCAAAGCAATAGGGTTCCTCACCTTGCCGCTCCGCCGACGGTTCAGGAGCCTCTCACCGGCTTGATCTCGGCACGTCCTATCCCCTGACCCGTCGCCAAGAGGTCTCGGATCTCCGACAGCAGCTTCACGTCGGCCGGGATTTCCGGGGCCTGGGGAACATCGACCTTGGCATCTTCCTGACGCTTCAACTTGTTCATCGCCCGGATCACGAGGAACAGCACCCAGGCCACGATGATGAAGTTCAAGGCAACCGTGATGAACTGTCCGTAGCCGATCACGGCTCCCTGCTTCTTGGCGTCGGCGTAGGAGGCTCCGTCCTGCACGGCCGAGGACAGCGGCAGGTAGTAGTTCGAGAAATCCAGCCCGCCGGTGACCGCGCCGATGATCGGCATGATGATGTCTTGCACCAAGGATGTGACGATGGCCCCGAACGCCACGCCGATGATCACGCCGACCGCGAGGTCGACCACGTTCCCGCGCAGGGCGAACTTCTTGAACTCCTCAAGCATGAGGCTGTCTCCATCTGGTTTGATCGACGATTGGCTTCGGAATTTCGACTGCGGCAGATGGCGAACCTGTTCTTGAGGGAATTCGCGGTGCAAGTCTTGCAGAGGCGTCCGCCATCGGCATCACGCCAAGGCAGGTGACGACCGGCAGCTCGGACCAGAACCTCATGTTGCGGCTCTCCCAAGGCAGGAACGGCGGTGCAACATAGGTTAATCTAGGGAGTTGGCCCGGTTTCACCATCAGGGGCGCACCGGCTCTTTCGGGGGAGGCCCCCGAGCCGCCCCAGACGGTGGCACCAGCAGGGATGCGTCGGCGCGGGAAACCCGCCGCGTTCCTAGCTTCTCAGATCGTCGGGAACCTTGCCGCCGCTCGCCGCGAGCTTGGTCATGACCTGCTTGTGCAGCCAGACGTTCATGGTCGCGGAGTCGGAGGTGTCTCCGGTGTAGTTCAGTTCCTTGGCGAGTTCCTTGCGCGCCTCGAGGCTGCTGTCGAGGTCGAGCAGCTTCATCAGGTCGACGATCGACTTGCGCCAGTCGAGCTTCTGCCCCTTCTTCGCTGCGAGGCCGGTCAGCACCGCCTCGACGTCGACCTGGGACATCGGCGCGCCGCCAGATGCCGGCGTGCTCGCCGTCCCTTGCGTGGTCGAAGCGGTCGCCGTCCCCGCAGGGGCTGCACCAGCTCCCTGGGTGGGCTGTGCCGGGGCGGACGGGGCCTGAGGCGCTTCCTGCGCCGTCGCGGATCCGAAGATGGCGTCCTTGATCCTGCTGAAGATGCTCATCGTGTGCTTCCCTTGAAACGGCGTTCCGGCAGGTTGCCCTGTGGCCAAGGAAGTAGCGCCGATCCCGGCCAGGACAACGACCGCCGACCAGGCGTGCTGGTTCGACATTGACGGAGAAGCCGTGGAAGGCGGACCGGACGGGAGATGCTCTGTCGCGTCCGTTGCCCCAACGGTCCGCCGATCGGCGCAAAATCGGTAGCGCGGGAACCACGACCCACCCCGCCCGCTTGTTTCCGCACCTGGCACCCGCATCCATCGTTCCCCGTCCTCCCGTTCGCTCAGGGTTTGCGTCGGCATACCGTTCGGCATCGGCACGGCACTTCGCCGGGTGCACAATGCTCCGGCTTCGGAGGACAGCATGCCGACCTGGCTCCGCCTCTTCCGGAAGGCCATCCCTGCCGTTTCGACGGCGCTCCTCGCATTGCCCTTCGTCGGCCCCACCGCAGCCCGGGCCCAGGCAGCGGCCTGCGAGCGGTACAGGACCGAACTCGCTTCCCTGAACCGCAACGGCGCCGCGCCGGCCAACGCGCAGCGCCAGCGCGGCGAGATCGAGCGCCTAGTCGGCTACTACCGGGCCATCGGCTGCGACCGTGGTGGCCTCTTCTTTCACGCGTCGGACGCGTGCGGTCCCATCGCCGGACAGATCCGTGCCTTGCAGGCGAGCTATCAGACCCTGCTCGGCCAGGCCGCCGATCCGGACATGATCGAGGACCGTCGGCGCCAGCTCAGGGCCGCCGTCGCCAGGGCCTGCGACGCCGTTGCGTCGCCCGGCCCCATTCAGGCGGCCAGGCCGAAGGGCAGCGGACGGCTGGTGTGTGTCCGGTCCTGCGACGGGAGCTACTTCCCGCTTGACACCGCACCGAAGGCCAAGGGGGACGTGGCGGCCCTGTGCAGCGCCCTGTGCCCGAATGCCGAGGCGACGGTGTTCCGGCTTCCTCGCGAGGGCGGGATCGAGCAGGCCGTGTCGGAGACCGGCGAGCCTTACATGAAGCTGCCCAACGCGCTGCGCTACCGAACGGCCCATGATCCGGGCTGCTCGTGCAAGAAGCCGGACGAGAGCTGGGCGCGGGCCCTGCGCAAGGCCGAAGGACTGCTCGAGCGCCGGAAGGGCGATGTCCTGGTGACCGAAGCCATCTCGCAGCGGATGGCCAATGTGGCGTTCAGGCGACCGAAGGCCAGGCGGGACAAGACAGAGGGCGCGACCGTCGGTCTATCGACCTCTCAACCAACCGCCGGCTCGGACCCGTCTGTCACGGGCAGCATCGGACCCAACCCTGCGTCACCCTTGGGGCCGGGCAAAGTGATCCGGGTGATCGCGCCCGACATCATCCCGGTGCCCGTGCGTTAGGTCGGCTCGGAAGCCCTTCCCCGTGCCGCGGCGACCATGAGCGTTGCATCGCAACGGCGGTCATCGGCCGCGGTTGAGCCAGACCGTGGCCTGCATGCTGGTCCAGGCCGACAGCACCAGGAACTCGTGCCACTTGCCGTCAGGCGCCAGAAGCCGCCGCACATCGTAGTCGGCGGCTTCGCCCGATGGGGCCGAGGCCCTGTCGGGAGCGACCAGAGCCTCGTCGCCCCGAGGTGTGAGGCGGATCCGCCGCTCCTCGCACATGGTATGGAGCATGCCGTCGCACGGGCCTCCCACGCACTGGTAGGTCCGCTCCCGCGTCGCCATCGCGGTTTGGATTTACTCGGCCGGGGTGGCAGGCGCGATGCCGGTGACCTGCGCGGAGGGCTCCTCGCTGAGCCAGCGGTAGAGAATGCCGCCAAGTGCCCCGCCGATCAGCGGCGCGACCCAGAACATCCAGAGCTGCGCCAGCGCCCAGCCGCCGGCGAACAGCGCCGGACCGGTGCTGCGGGCCGGGTTGACCGAGGTGTTGGTGATCGGGATGCCGACGAGGTGGATCAGCGTCAGACCGAGGCCGATGGCAATCGGCGCGAAGCCGACCGGTGCCTTGCCATGGGTGGAACCCATGATGATAAACAGGAACATCATGGTGAGTACCACCTCGGCCACGAAGCCCGAGATCATGCTGTACTGGCCCGGCGAGTGCGCGCCGTAGCCGTTGGCGGCAAAACCCTTGGCGAGGTCGAACGTGGGGGAGCCGACGGCGATGGCATAGAGTGTCGCCGCGGCGATGACGGCGCCCACCACCTGTGAGGCCACGTAGGGTCCAATGCAATTGGCCGGGAAACGACCGCCGGCCCAGAGCCCCACCGTCACGGCCGGATTGAGGTGGCACCCTGAGATGTGCCCGATGGCGTAGGCCATGGTCAGCACCGTCAGGCCGAAGGCGAGCGACACGCCGAGCAGGCCGATGCCGACGTCGGGGAAGCCTGCCGCGATGACCGCGCTGCCGCAGCCGGCAAACGTCAGCCAGAAGGTGCCGATGGCCTCGGCGGCGCATTTGTGCATGGTGCTGCTGTGCATGGGCTCCTCCCGTAGGTCACGCAAACCAACTCGGGTACCGGAGCGACGTCGACAGAGGTGTCGATCAAAGCAGGCTCATCGCGAGCCTAGGTCCAACGCAGGAACATTTCTTCGTTTGGACGCGAGGATACCCCGACTCCGTTGCGGTCGTCGAGAAGGATTTCCGGCCGACGCCGCAGGCCGGGCTGGACGCTGGATCTCCCATGTCCGCCATGACTGGGTTTGGATGACGGCGAGAAGGCCGATCAAGGGCGACGACATCAGCTGTATCCTAACCTAGGTTAGTTTTCTGAAGCTTTCCCATCGGGCCAATGATACCATCGATGCCATGGGCCACTCTGCGACGCACAATGCGCTCCGCCCAAATTGCGTGCGGGAGGCTCCGCCAGAACTGCCTCGCTGAACCCATCCCGGAGGTGAGTCATGCCTCATGTTTTCTCGAAGTGCCCAGATGATCTATTCGAGGGACTGCTCCTGCCAGTGGAAGCCTGGAAGGCGATCGATGAGGCCCGCATCACGAGCCTTGAACAGCTCAAGCGCTGGGCGTCCGAGATCGGCGAAATGCCGGGCAACGATCCGAGCATTGCGCGGACCATCAAGGACAGGCTTGACCGCTTGGCTGCCAGGAGGAGGGTCCGAGTCAGGCTGGTCTTTCCGAAGCGGGTTCATCGCAAGACGAACCGCGAGACGGCCCTCGCCCATCTGCTCGCCTCGCGCCCGGGCTCCTGATGCACCAGCGGCGCCCATCTGCTCATAATGGCCTTGAGCTTTTTCTCCGGCGTTGAGATCATGGACCTACAGGAGGAACACGGCCCCATCGTGCTGAAGGCTCTGCACCGGGATCATCGGGCCAACCGGCTTCTCGCCGCGCTGGAGCCGGCGGACTTTGCCGTGCTGGAGCCGCATCTCGAAATCGTGGACCTGCGGAAACGCACGGTCCTCTACGAGGCGGGCGAATCCATTCGGCACACGTACTTCCCGCACGATGCCATCGTGTCCCTTGTCGAGGACATGGAGGATGGGCGGGTGGCCGAAGTGGCGCTGTTCGGGCGCGAGGGGGTGTTCGGTCTCCTGAGCACCTTCATCAGCGGTGAAGCCCTGGGACGCTACGTGGTGCTGGTCCCGGGCGCCGCGTCGCGGATTCCGGTGGAGCAGATGCGCCGGGTTCTCGTGTTGCGCTCCCGGCTGCGCCGGTTCGTGGCCGCTTTCAACGAGGCGCTGCTCGCCCAGGTGTTTCAGGCCGTGGCCTGCAATGCGCTGCACCCGGTCGAGGCCCGGTGCTGCCGCTGGCTTCTCAACACCCATGACCGCATGGACCAGGACATCCTGCCGCTGACCCATGAGACGCTGGCCGAGATGCTCGGGGTGCAGCGCTCCACGGTCAGCACCGTCTTGCGCGCCCTTCAAACCGCCGGCCTGATCGAACAGCGACGCGGCGGCATCGTCGTCACCAACCAGTCCGGCCTCGAACAGGCCACCTGCGAGTGCTACCGCAAGGTCCGTCTTCGCGTCGAGAAGGTACTCCCGGGCACCTATGCCCGTTCCGATCGGAACAAGCCGTGCCAATCTGCGACGCCCGTGCGGCTGCCATAGTCATCCTGACGCCGGGCGCGGTCTCGAACCRACACGGATCGACGGGCCTGGGCGCATCCGCCAAGGATTGGAAAGGCCCGCCTTCCCCGACGGAGGCGGCCTTTTTCGTCCGGACGGCCCCGGCTGCGGCGTCTCTGCGCGGCAGAACATCTCCGCGAAGCGGGTGTTCAGCCCCCTCTACGTGGTCACCGAGGACCTAGTCGATGGCACCCTTCCCGGTTGCGGGATCGGCGATTACGTACCAGACCTCATCCGTCGACCCGGGAAGCCTCGCGCCGGAAGGTGACCTGCGGCCAGTCCGCGGGCACGAGGCGGAAGATCGCCATGCCGAGGATCATTGCGGCCACGAAGACGGAGACCTCGGTCGGACCGAACGTCACGCCGACCAGCGCCGGACCGGGGCACAGGCCAACGAGGCCCCAGCCGAGGCCGAACAGGGCAGCCCCGCCGATCAGGCGAGGGTCGAGGTCGCGACGGGACGGGATCTCAAGCCGGGTGGCCAGCACGGGGACGCCGCGCCACCTGGCGACCAGGGTGCCCAGCGCCGACACCGCGACGGCGCCACCCATGACCAGGGCCAGGCTCGGGTCCCAGTGACCGAAGATGTCGAGGAAGCCGAGCACCTTGGCCGGGTTGACCATCTGCGAGACGATCAGCCCCAGCCCGAACAGCAGGCCGGAGACAAAGGCAGAAAGGATCAGGGGCATGACCTACATCCCGATGACGTGACGGGTGACGAAGACCGTGGCGATGGCCACGGCCATGAACACGACGGTGGCGGCAAGCGAGCGTGGCGAGCCGCGACCGATGCCGCAGACGCCATGGCCGCTGGTGCAGCCCGCCCCCAGACGCGTGCCGAAGCCGACGATCACCCCTGCCAGGGCCAGCACGGGCAACGGGGCGTCGAGGACAACCGTCGGCAGGATTGCGCCGAACGCCACGTAGGCCAGAGGTGCGGTGAACATCCCGGCCAGGAAAGCGAGGCGCCAGCCGATCTGGCCGCGCTCGGGCGGGATCAGGCCACCGAGGATGCCGCTGATGCCCGCGATGCGCCCGTTCAGCACCAGGAACAGGGCTGCGGATGTGCCGATCAGAAGGCCGCCGATGAGGGCGGACACGGGAGTGAACTGTTCCATGGACAACTCCGATCAGGTGGACTTATCGGTCCTGGCCTGCATTGCAACTCGAGGGGGCGGCCCGGCGCCGGGTTTCGAATCGACGGATCCAGACGGTCGGTGGAAGCGGCCCTTGCGATCGACGGCTGCGAGATCATGTTTCGCCACTCTGTCCATGGGCGGTCATCCGGAAGAGACGCCCCACATCCTCGCGCCTGACCAAGCCGGTGCCGGGTTTCAGGACAGCCGCGGTTCCCGCGGCGATGCCCCATCGAAAGGCTTCCCCGGGCGTGGCATCGCCCGCCAGGGCGAGCGTCATTGCGGCGAGGAAACTGTCGCCGGCACCGACGGCACTGCGGACGTCCACCTTCAAGGCGGGAAGCCGCATGGGTCCGCTGGCCTGAGCCAGGATTGCGCCCTCGTGGCCCATCGTGACGGCGAGCAGCTCGACGCGGCCGGACCGGACCACCTCCATGGCCGCGTCATCCTGGTCCTTGGGATCCCTCAGGCTGCGACCGACGAACTGCTCGAATTCGCCCAGGCTCGGCTTGGCGAGATGAATGCCGCCCGCCGCGATGGCCTCGCGAAGCGCCTGTCCCGACGTGTCGAGGACGAGTTTCATCGCCCTCTCCCGCGCGATTGCGGCGACCCGGACATAGAAATCAGTAGGAACGCCTTTGGGGATGCTGCCGCTTGCCACGAGATACTCGCAGTCCAGGGAGTTCAGCACCGCAAGCGCGTCCTGCCACTCGGACGGTCCGACCTCGGGTCCCTCCGGAACAAAACGGTACTCAAGCCCAGTGCTGCGTTCGAAGACGGTGTGACTGACCCGCGTGTGATCCTTGATCGCGATCCGCCTCCCGGTGATGCCGCTCCGCTCGAGCAGGTCCTCAAGCCCCGCGCCGCTGAGTCCTCCGGCTAGGTAGAGCGCGAGCGACGGGCCGCCGAGTTCCCGGATCACGCGCGTGACGTTGATCCCGCCGCCGCCGGGCTCGTAGCGCCCGTTGGTTGTGCGCACCTTGTGGATCGGGCGCACGGCTTCCGCCTCGCTGGATTCGTCGATGGCCGGGTTGAGGGTGAGCGTCACGATCGGCTTCATGGCTAGGGTCACCTGCGGATTTCATCTGTAAGGGCCAACGTCCCCAAGGAGCGCCGGATGCCTGCTGCCGCCCTTCCGGTGGATCCCGGCTTCTATCGCGACTTGCGAGAGCGGTTCGGGCCGCTGATCCGTTGCGACGGCCAGAACGCCGGCGGCCTTCTGGTCGTTCAGCCACCGACGCCGACGGGCTTGGAGTTGCCGACGGCGAAGCCAGGATGCGCCTCATCAGCCCATCTTTCCAAAGGGGCGCATGAGACCTATTCGCAGCCGACGAGATCCCTGTGGCCGAACCCCTTCCGGTAATCGAGGACGGAGATCACCGTCGGGACGACCTTGAAGAACGCGACGCCTACGCCTGGCCCCGAGGCGTACTCCGCGATCCCTTGCGGATATTTCCGGAGCAGGAGCTGGCCCGCCCGTTCGATCTCGCTCGGGTCCGTGAGGCGGTCTGCATGGCCTCCGGCCGAGATGCCGCGGATCTCGCCCCAGTTCGCGTAGGGAAGGTTGATCGTCAGGGACACCTTGCCGTTGCGGCTGATGTTCCGGGCCTTCTGGGAGTCCTCCGAACATCCGAAGTAGATGTCCAACCCGTCGTTGGCGTAGCTGACCGTCGTGGCCTGCGGGTATCCATCCTGACGGATCGTCGCGAGCGTCATGTCGCTGGCACGATCGAGGATGGACAGGATCTCGTCGCGAAGTCGCGCGTCCATGGCGATGTCCTCACGGCGGGCGGACCTTGTCAGCCCATGACGGCTTCGGTCTCGCCCACCCGCCTTGATTTGGATCAATGCCGAGGCGGGACAAGCCCCGCATGCTGGGTTCTGGTTCGTTGAGAATGATTCCCCGGTCCGACCGCAGGATTCCGCAGAATTCCAACCGCAACCTGCCTGATATTCGGGTATGATCCGACGCGAGCAGAGCTTTTCACGAACCGGAATGACGGCGGAGGGCTCCATGACCATCGATGATGAGCGTTCGCGTGTTTCAGGTGAGCGGAACGGGCCACGGGGTCTATGTGCCCGACATCCTCCCGCGTCTTCAATCGCTGCTCGCGACCCTGGCCGATCTGGATGTCGCCCACGCGAGCAATCTGATCGCGATCGAGAGCAGGCCGATGGACGAGGCCCGCAGGGACCAACTGGTTGCCGATCTCTGGCAGACCCATTGCAAGCGGCGCGCCCCCTACCTTCGGGAACTCGAGGCGCTCCATGAGCGGATCGACGCCACGTTTCGCTGAGGCGACGCCGTGAAGGCCATGGTCCTCCACAACGTGCGCTCGCCGCTCACCATGGAAGAGCGACCACTTCCCTCGCCTGCGGCGAACGAGACGCGCGTAGCGGTGGAAGCCTGTGCAGCGTGCCCCACCAATCTTCATGTGGTCGACGGCGACCTGCCGCATCCCAGGCTCCCCCTCATCCCCGGCCACGAGATCGTGGGGCAGGTGGAGGCGCTCGGCTCCGGCGGCCGCAACCGGGAGGAGCGCGCTGCGGTCGGGACGTCTCCAGGGGGCCGCGGTCCTCGTCCCCTGACGCAGGACGGAACCGGAAATCATCGTGCCCGGAAACGGGCAGCGGAATCAAAGGGAGGGAACCATGCTTGAGAACATCCGCAGCATCCTGATCGGGATCACGGAGGAAGGCGATGTCGACGAGCGCTCCTCGGCCCTGGCCTATGGGCTTGCGCTCGCCCGGCAGGCGGACGCCCATGTCACGGTCCAGGCGGCCTCGCTGAAAGTGACCGTGACGCACGCCTTCATCAGCACCTTCGCCGAAGGGCTCGTAGCCGCCGAGAACCGCCGGGTGGATGTGCTTGCGCGCGCGGTCGCCGACGCGTCCCAACGCGCTGCGGCGGCCTCGGGCCTGACCTGCACCACGCAGGCGCCGCAGCTAGCCTATCCGGCCCTCATCAGGAGCTTCGCCTCCCTCGCCCGCGCCCATGACTTGACGGTCCTCGACGCGGAGCCGATTGCCCTGGCCGTCGACCGCGGACTGATCGAGGCCGTGCTCATGGACAGCGGCCGTCCCCTCATCGTCGTGCCCCAGGATCGTGAGGCCTTCGCGGGAGCCCGGATCGTCGTGGCGTGGGACGGCAGCGCCAAGGCGGCGCGTGCCCTCAACGATGCCCTGCCATTCCTGCGGGCCGCCACTCAGGTCGAACTGGTCAGCGTCACGGGCGAGAAGGACCTGGCGCACACGGTGCCCGGCGCGGAGATCGCGCCGCATCTCACCCGCCATGGCGTCGCGGTAAATGTGCTGGCCCTGCCGGCCCTGAACAGGGATGTGGCCGAAACTCTGCGCAACCATGCCCACCTGACGCGGGCCGACATGATCGTCATGGGCGCCTATGTCCATTCACGCCTGCGGGAAATGGTGCTCGGCGGCACGACCCAGTCCCTGCTCAAGGACGCGCCGGTGCCCCTGTTCCTTTCCTACTGACCGTAGAGGCTCGGCATTCGCGCACGCTCATCACCGAGGGAGGTTCGCATGTACAAGAACATCCTGATTGCCACCGACGGCTCGTCCCTGGCGGCCCGTGCCGTCGAACACGGGGTCAACCTCGCCAAGTCGCTCGGTGCGAAGGTCCTGCTCCTGACGGTCACCGAGCGCTTCCGTGTCTTCGCCCTCGAGGCCGATCAGGTGGAGGAAACGTCGGACTCGTTCAGGGAGCACATGCAGAAGCAGGCCGAGCACACCCTGTCGGAGGCGTCCGAGATCGCGCGCAACCTGGGTGTCGAGGCGACGACGCTTCAGATGGAGGACGATGCGCCCTACCGTGCGATCATCCGCACGGCGGAGGACCATGTCTGCAACCTGATCGTCATGGCTTCGCATGGGCGCGGAGGGGTCTCGGCTCTCCTTCTAGGGAGCGAGACCATGAAGGTGCTCCACCACTCGAACATCCCGGTCCTCGTCGTGCGGTAGGAGGACGAAGCCTAATCCTGGATGGAATTGAGGTAGGCGAGCAGGTCGTTGATCTGGGCCGGATCGAGCTGGAACTGGGGCATGGAGGGGTGCCCCGTCGTGATGCCTTCCGCGAAGGCCTCGGCCAGGTCCTCGATCGGATAGCGCGTGTGCAGGGTCCGGAAAGGCGGTGCTTCGGGAATTGGGCTCTCGCCGACACGGCCGATGGCATGGCATTGGGAGCAGTTCGTCTGCGCGAAGGTGAACCCGCGCTGCGCCCGTCCCGATTGGGCGACGGTGGTTGTCGAAGCGCATGCGACGGCAAGGCAGACAAGGGTGAGCCGCTTCATCATCGATGTGCCCCTGCCCTGCCGGGTTCCGCCGCCGTCACCGACACGACCTGGAACGTATACGGCTTTCCGTCATCGTCCTCGATGGTGACGTATTCGCCCTCGGCAAAACGGTGCTGATGCAGGCGATAGCCCGCCTCCTCGTCGCCGGGCCGATCCTGATTGTAGTCGATCATCCAGGTGGCCCCGCCGGCCCCGCCGGACCGATGGATGAGAACACCCTGCCGCTCGCCCTCGTCGGCCCAGAAACGACGGACCCGGCAATGAACCCGTTTGCCCGACCATTCTTCCTGGTCCAGATGGCCCTTGTCATCAAGCGGCGCGGTGATCTCGTAGCCGTGACGGGAACTTCCCTCGGGAAACTGCTTGCTGCGGGCCAGGTGTAGCGTGACGTGATGGAGCATCGGTCCCTCCCAGGATTCACGCGGGTCTCGAGCAGACCTCGACATTGTGGCAAAGCTTGGAGCAAGCCCGCTCGGCCACCTTGATCCCGATCAATTCGCCACGGAGTCGGGGCATGCAAGTCAGCCCACCTGGTCCTGGGATCCGTTCCTCAAGGCATCCCTGATGCGCCGGATGATGACGCCTTTCGCTTTCCTGCCGGCCGCCGCCTCGACGGCATCGCCGATCTCGAGCAGCAGCTCCGCGTAGTCGTTGTGCCAATCCCGATGGCCCGCACTCGCGCTCGGTAGCC
This sequence comes from Microvirga sp. P5_D2, assembly GCF_054049475.1. Lineage (NCBI taxonomy): Bacteria > Pseudomonadati > Pseudomonadota > Alphaproteobacteria > Hyphomicrobiales > Methylobacteriaceae > Microvirga > Microvirga sp. P5_D2. The sequence goes on from NZ_JBFUMH010000010.1 coordinate 67,110, forward strand.
TCTCCTCATGGCGCTCGATCCGGACAGCCCGGTCGCCCGCCAGATCATAGACATCGTCGATGTCCGGAATGATGGCGTCGGGTACATGATCGAGATCTGCGAGGGACGATTGCAGCGCCTTGAGAGGCGCGTCCTCCCCATGGACGAGGAAGACCCCGCGCCGGACCGGAAGGCGGTCGGCAAGCCAGGCCTTCAGCTCAGGCCCGTCCGCATGCCCTGAGTAGAGGTCCAATGTCCGCATGCGAGCGCGGACCTTGATCTCCTCGCCATGGATCCTGACCTTGGGTACCCCGTCCTGAAGGATGCGTCCGAGCGTTCCCTGCGCCTGGAACCCGACGAAGAGGACCGTGGCCTCATTCCGCCAGAGCCAATCCTTCAGGTGATGCCGGATGCGGCCAGCCTCGCACATGCCGCTCGCTGCGATGATGATGTGGAAGCTGTGAATGCGATCGATGGCCTTGCTCTCCTCGACGCTCTCGGTGAAGCGCACCCACCGGGACTCGAGCGCCTGCACCAGGTCGGCGCCGTTCCTCAGCTCCTTTGCATGACGTTTGAAGATCGCGCTGGCTTTCGTGGCCAGGGGCGAGTCGATGAAGACCGGGATGTCGGGCAGTTCGCCCGCTTCCATCAGTTCCATCAGATCGACGAGGAGTTCCTGCGTCCGCTCGACCGCGAACGACGGAATCAGCAACACCCCGCTCGGATGCATCGCCGCGCGGACCTCGTCGCGCAGCATACGCCGTCGGCTCTCGATGGTAGTGCCGGACCGGTCCGTACCGCCATAGGTGGATTCGAGGAGGACGTAATCGAGGTCGCGTGGGCCGTCCGGGTCCGGTTGCAGGAGCTTGTGGACGGGCCCGACATCGCCGGAGAACAGAAGCTGGGTTGGTTTCTCCTCGCTTCCATGCGTCACCTCCATCTCGACGGAGGCCGAGCCCAGAAGATGGCCCGCATTCCAGTAGCGGGCGCGGAAGCCCGGGGCGACCTCCTGCCACTGGCCGTAAGCCACGGGGCGGAACTGATCGAGGGAGGCAATGGCGTCCTCCTGCGTGTAGATCGGGGACACGGTCTCGCGCCCGCGGCGGCTGTTGCGGCGGTTGAGCTGGCTGACCTCCATCTCCTGGATGTAGCCGGAGTCCGGCAGCATGATGGATCCCAGATCGGCCGTTCCGGCCGTTGCGTAGATCGGGCCGTCGAACCCGGCCCTCACGAGCTTCGGCACGAGACCGCTGTGGTCGATGTGAGCGTGGGTGAGGCAGAGGGCACTGATGCCGGCTGCCCGAAAGGGGAAGTGCTGGTAGTTGAGCTCCCTCTCCTCCTTCGAGCCCTGGAACATGCCGCAATCGACCAGGATGCGGGCTGCTTCCGTCTCGAGCATGAAGCAGGATCCGGTCACGGTTCTGGCGGCGCCATGAAAGTGAAGGCGAAGCGACATTGGGCATCCTTTCAAAGAAGGGCCTTGGCCTGCAAGGATCGCACCAAGACGTGGCTGCGTCGAGCAGCTAGGTTTGACCAATCTTCAATATTCGAGAGGACGAGCCATGGCATCGCGCTCGGTACCATTACACTCCGCCCCGCCAGCCGGGGGCATCTGCCCCATCACCGGTGAGGCCTATTCTGGGCGTAACTCCGTTGTGCTCGATCACCTGCATCCCTCCCTGGCGGAGCGAATCCGGCAGGACCACCCGGCGCTGACCGCCGACGCCCGGATCAGCCGCACGGCGGCGGACCGTTACCGGACCCTGCATGTGGTGGAGCTGCTTCGCCAGGAACGCGGAGAGCTGACACAGCTCGATGAGGAGGTCGCGCGAAGCCTTGCCGAAGGGGCCATGGTGTCGACCAATACCGAGGAACACTATGACGAAGCCCGTACCCTGGGGAACGGCTCTCCGACGCCCTCGCTTCCTTCGGCGGCAGTTGGCCATTCCTGATCTTGTTTGGGCTCGGGCTGGCCATCTGGATCATGGCCAACAGCGTCCGGCAGCAATCCGCTTTCGACCCTTATCCCTACATCCTGCTCAACCTCATCCTGTCCTGCATTGCCGCAAACCAGGCGCCGATCATCATGATGAGCCAGAGACGCCAGGAGACGAAGGACCGGCTGCGCGCCCTCAACGACTATCGGGTGAACCTGAAGGCGGAGCTCGAGATCCGGCACCTGCACGAGAAGCTCGATCATCTCATCACGCGGCAATGGGAGCGCCTCGCGGAAATCCAGGAACTCCAGATCGAGCTGTTGCAGGAGCGCCGCTGAGCACGGATCAGGGCCACGATGACCGCAGGGGCTCCTCAAGGGCTATCGCGCCCGCTTGCCGAGGCGGCGCATGGCCTCGATCCACGCCGCCCGCTTGCCGTCGCCCATGCCCTCGATCATGCCGATCAGCGTGTGCCGGTTGGGGCCGATGCCGACCAGGGACAGGATACTGCGCTTGAGGCTCCTGAGGCTGTGCGCCCCGAAGTACCATCGGTAGGCAAAGGCGGGCATTCCCATGGTGATAACGATGCGCGAGGAGCGTCCCTTGAGCGCGGTCTTCCACCTGCCGCCTGCCCCGGCGCCACCCGTCATGAAGGCAGGCCGCAGGGCCTGTTCCAGGAAGCCCTTGAGAAGGGCGGGCATCCCTCCCAGCCATAGAGGATAAATGATGACGAGGTGCTCGGCCCATGCCAGCGTCTGCTGGGCCTCCGCGATGGTGGCCGGCGGCGAGGCGCCGTCCCAATCGGCCTTCGAGCGCAGCAGCGGGAAGTCGAGATCGGCAACGGCAATGAAACGGACCTGATGCCTGCGGGCGACGGATCCTTCCGCATAGGCCTCAGCCAACGCATGGCAGAAATGCCCGCCGCCGGATGTGGGATGACCTTGGATGATGACGACGCGCGTCATGCCGTTGTCCTTTGCTCATGGCGTGGCACCAACACCGCCCTGAGCCGCTTGGCAAACCCATACCAACCGCCTGCCAGGACCGCGATCGCCAGGGCTGCTGCCAACCATGAGGGGCTCGGCGGCGACAGGCGAAGAATGGCGGCAAGGGGTGGGACGTAAAGGACCACCGCGACGATGGCCGCAGCCGCGGCACCGATCGCCCAAAAGGCGATCCTGCTTCGGTCGAAGAACGAGGTTTCCGGCTCCGCGGCGTCGGCGAACGCCAGCACCAGGTTTCCAACGACTAGGGCGACAAACGCCGATGCCCGCGCCTGCGCCTCCGGGATGCCGCCGTGCAGTGCCCAGACATAGAGACCCAGGACGGCTCCGAGAACGGTGGCCCCTTGGACGAACCCGAGCGTGATCTGGAAGATGCCGAAGAGCGGCTCGGTCGCGGGCCGCGGCGGCTTCTCCATCGCGTGCCTTTCGCTGGGTTCCCCCTCGAAGGCAAGCGAGCAGACCGGGTCGATCACGAGTTCCAGCAGGATTACGTGCATCGGATACAGGATTGGCGGCAGGCCCATGACGATGGGCAGCAGGGCCAACCCGGCGATGGGCACGTGGACTGCCGTCACGTAGGTCAGCGCCTTGCGCAGGTTCGCGAAGATGCGCCGCCCGAGCCGCACGCCGCCGATGATCGAGACGAAGCGATCGTCGAGGAGGACCAGGTCCGAGGCCTCACGCGCCACGTCCGTGCCGCGCTGCCCCATAGCGATGCCGATGTGGGCGGCTTCGAGCGCTGGCGCGTCATTGACGCCGTCGCCGGTCATCGCGACGACCTCGCCATTGGCTTTGAGCGCCTCGACCAGGGCGAGCTTCTGCTCCGGCATGATGCGGGCGAAGACCCGGATGCGACTCACCCGTTCCCGCAGGCCGCTTGGATCGAGATCGACGATGTCCCGGCCGGTGAGCACGCCCTCACCCGTGTCGATGCCCGCCTGACGGGCGATTTCCAGAGCGGTGGCCGGGTAGTCGCCCGTGATCATCGCGACTGTGATCCCGGCCCGCTTTGCCTCGGCGATCGCCTGAGGAACATCGGTCCTCACCGGGTCCGCGAAACCGATCAAGCCTTCGAACCGGAACGCCAGATCCTCTGGAGCTGTCGTGCGGTCCTCATTCTCGCGCACCGATGCCACACCGAGCACCCGCAGACCGCGGCTCGCCAGTTCCGCGACCTTGGCGTCTATCGCAGTCCGTTCGTCATCGGTCATACGGCAGAGACGGAAGATGGCCTCCGGGGCCCCTTTTGCCGCGTACAGAACGCCGCCCAAGGGGTCCTGCCAAACCTGGATGAACGCCAGCAACCCGGGGCGGAGCGGATAAGTGCGCAACGGGCTCCCAACTCCATCCGGATCCGGCGGAAGGTGCCCGCCTACTTCATGAACGGCCTTGTCCATGGGATCGACGGGACGGACGGCGGACGCAAGCACAGCCATCCGGAGCGGCTCTATGGCGGTACCGGAAGGCCTGCCTCTGTCCCGGAGATCCTGAACCTTGCCGTCGCGCCAGACCGTGGCGAGCACCATCCGGTTTTCGGTCAGCGTGCCTGTCTTGTCGACGCACAGGAACGTGGCGGCCCCGAGCATTTCGATGACGGCGGCGCGGCGCACCAGCACTTTGTGCCGGGCGAGGCGGAAGGCCCCGAGCGCCATGAAGATCGCCAGCACCATCGGGAACTCCTCCGGCAGCAGCGCGATGGCCAGCGTGATGCCGGACAACGTGCCACCGATCCAGTCGCCCCGCAGCACGCCGTACGCCACGGCAACGATGGCGCAGAATACGAGCGCAAGGATTCCGAGTTTGGCAACGAGTGCGCCGGTCGTCTTCTGGAGCAGCGTCGGCTCATTCTCGATGGCGGCCAGCGAGGCGCCGATGCGCCCCAGCCGCGTCGAGGGTCCAGTGCGCAGGATGTGAACCATACCCTGCCCGCGCACGTTCAGGGTCCCGCCGAACAGGTAGGGCGTGTCGTCTCCCCCCGGCTCGGGATCGCCAGCTTGGTCCACATCGGCGTGTGCGGGACGTTTGGACACCGGAACCGACTCGCCGGTGAGGGCAGACTCGTCGACCGTCAGCGCGTCACCCGCGATCAAGAGGCCATCGGCGGGCAGACGTTCGCCCTCACCGACCAGGACGAGATCGCCCGGCACGACCTCACGCGCCGGGACGCGCCGCTCGGTCCCGCCGCGGATCACCCGGGCGGAGGGCTCGGCCAGCTCGCGCAGGGCTGCAAGAGCCCGCTCGCTCCTCGCCTCTTGCAGCACCACCAAGCCGATCGTCACGACGGCCCCGGCCGTCATGAACACGCCTTCCCCGATGTCGCCAAGCATCAGGTAGACCCCTGCTGCGGCCAGCAGAAGCAGGAACATCGGCTCGCGCAGGATGCCGCGGACGATGTCAACCAAGCCGCGGGAGCGCTTTCCCGCGACCGCGTTGGGGCCATGCTGCGCGAGGCGGCGGTCCGCCTCGGCCTCCTCGAGACCCGTCACCACCGCAGTTGCGACCGTCGCGGGGTCCGCGTCATGGCCACTCGGTGCGGTTTGCGCATGAACGGCCATGTCCGCTCCCGGTTGGAAGGATCCGCCTCAATGGGCCACCAGGATCGGGCTTTCGGAGGCAGTGAGCATGTCCCGCGTCGCGCCGCCGAACACCTGCTCCCTCAGGCGGGTGTGGCCGTAGGCTCCCATGATGACGAGATCCGCGGAAACGCGGCGCGCCTCCTCGAGGATGACGTCGCCGACATCGCGGTCCCGGCTCTCGGCAGTGACGACTTCCGCAACGACGTTGTGGTGGGCGAGATGGGCCTTTAACTCCGCATAGGGCTCCGTATCCGCCGGAGGATCCACGACCAGGACCACCACCCGGGCGGCCTGCTCGATGAACTCCAGCCCTTCGCGCAGGGCACGGGCCGACTCGCGGCTGCCGTTCCAGGCGACCAACACGGTCTCGATCGGCCCCTGCCGGCGGCGGCCAGGCGGCACGAGCAGAAGCGCCCGCCCGCTGCCGAACAGCACCGCCTCCACGAGGTCCGGCCAGAGCGGGGACTTGGCCTCGCCGTAGCACCGCGTGGCGATGAAGAGATCGGCGCACCGGGCCTGGTCCACGACCTTCCCGGTCAACGCACCGAACGTCTCGTCGAACCGGCGCAGCTCGCTCGGCACCTGAAGGCCGGCCAATCGCTCCGTCAGCCGCCTAGCCGTGACATCACCATCCTTCATGGCTTGGTCCTGGAGTTCGGTCAGAACCTGGATCGCGGCCGCGCCGCCATCCATGGGCATGGCGATCGTGAGATCGGGAAGCTGGTTAGTAAAAAGCCCGATCAGATGAGCCCGCCCAGCGGACGCGATGACCTGCCCGTGCTCCAGCCGGATCTCGTCCTCGGGACTTCCATCGAGATGCACCATGATGTCCTTGATCATCGCTCTCTCCCTCTGCGTGCCCGGTCACAACCGTCGTGCCGAAGCGACTATCGATCATCATGTGGTCGAAATCGGGGTGGATGCTTTGATCTGACGCAATTCGCCTGAGATTGCTTGGATTTAATCTCGAGTGATCCACCGACCTCGGCACACGGGGTTAGCCCGGAGGTTGCAATGCCGTCCCATACGACTGGTGCTCTCACGGGCGGTCGCTCGCCGCAAGCCCAGGCCGCCTCGCTTCCCAAGCGGAGGCCGGATCGGCTTCCTGCACGACCCGTGCCTTCGCCGCCCCGTCGGTCCCAACCGTCCGATGATGCCGAACTTCATCGGATCCGGGACGCTCTCGACCATGCCGCCCATGCGGGTCTGGCGCGTCTCACGGGCGGACTGTCACCGGCCGCCGTCTTCGATGCCTACATGGACTGGGCCGTCAATCTCGCCATCTCGCCGGGCAAGCAGGTTGAACTCGCGGCGAAGGCAGCCCGCAAATGGGCGCGGCTGGCGCAGTTCGCCGTACGCTATCCCAGTAGCGGAGGCACATGCGAGCCGTGCATCGAGCCGTTGCCCCAGGACAAACGCTTTAGTGAGGCCGAGTGGCAGCAATGGCCCTTCAATCTCATTCAGCAGGGCTTCCTGCTCCAGCAGCAATGGTGGGACAACGCGACGACCGGGATCGACGGAGTCACCAGGCAGCATCAGGCCGTGGTCGAGTTCATCGCGCGCCAGATCCTCGACATGGCCTCACCGTCGAACTTCCTCCTGACCAACCCGGTCGTGCAGCGACGCATCCTGGAAACGGGCGGCCAGAACCTCGTGCAGGGCTTCCGCAACTTCCTGGACGACTGGGAGCGGATCGTCCGCTCGAAGCCTCCCGCAGGCTTGGAGGCCTTTCGGGTGGGCCGGGATGTGGCCGTCACGCCAGGCAAGGTGATCTACCGCAACCGTCTCATCGAGCTGATCCAGTACGAACCGACCACCAAGAAGGTCCATCCGGAGCCGATCCTGGTCGTGCCCGCCTGGATCATGAAGTACTACATCCTGGACCTCTCACCCGAAAACTCCCTCGTCCGCTACCTCACGGGCCAGGGATTCACGGTCTTTATCATCTCGTGGAAGAACCCGACGGCGGAGGATCGGGATCTCGGCATGGACGAATATCGGACGCTCGGGGTGATGGCGGCGCTGGATGCCGTGAACGCGGTCGTTCCCGATCGGAAGGTTCATGCGGTTGGCTACTGCCTTGGCGGCACGCTTCTTTCCATAGCGGCCGCCGCCATGGCACGCGACAGCGACCAGCGTTTGGCGACCCTCTCCCTGTTGGCGGCGCAGGCTGACTTCCGGGAAGCCGGAGAGCTCACTTTGTTCATCAACGAGAGCCAGGTCCACTTCCTTGAGGACCTGATGCGCAGCCAGGGCTATCTCGACACCCGACAGATGGCCGGGGCTTTCCAGCTCCTGCGCTCGAACGATCTGATCTGGTCGAGGCTCGTGCGGCACTACCTCATGGGCGAGCGCACGCCCCTGAACGATCTCATGGCCTGGAATGCCGATGCCACCCGCATGCCTTACCGCATGCATGCGGATTACCTGAGGCAGCTCTTCCTCGACAACGACCTCGCCGAAGGACGTTTCCAGGTCGACGGCCGTCCCATTGCCATCAGCGATATCCGGGCACCGATCTTTGCAGTCGGCACCGAGCGCGATCACGTGGCGCCGTGGCGCTCTGCGTTCAAGATCCATCTGCTCGCCGATACGGACGTGACATTCCTTCTCACGACGGGCGGCCACAATGCCGGCATCGTGGCCAGACCGGACAATTCGAAGGGAAGCTTCCAGGTCCTGACAAGGTCAGCTACGGGGCACTTCCTGGATCCCGACACATGGACCAGGATCGCACCGCGCTTCGAGGGCTCGTGGTGGCCGGAATGGGCGCGCTGGCTGGCCTCGCATTCGGGTGAGCCTGTTGCTCCTCCCACTATGGGAACACCCGCGCAGGGCTACCCTGCCCTGTGTGATGCACCCGGCACTTACGTGATGCAGGCTTGATCAAAACTCGTGACATCCCCAACCCTACGGCGTTATCGCCACCTTCAGCACGCCATCGCGCTGGTGGGCGAAGAGGTCATAGGCCTCCTCAATCTGATCGAGCTTGAAGCGATGCGTCACCAGCGGCCGTGTGTCGACACGTCCCGAGGCGATGGCGCCCATGAGCCGGCGCATGCGCTCCTTGCCGCCTGGGCACAGCGTCGTCCGGATGGTGTGGTCGCCCAATCCTGCCAAAAAACCGTCGAGCGGAATCCTGAGATCGCCCGAATAGACACCCAGCGACGACAGCGTGCCGCCGGGACGGAGCACGCGCAGCGACGCCTCGAAGGTCTGCTGCCGTCCGAGCGCCTCGATGGAGACGTCGACGCCCCGCCCGTCGGTCAGGCGCCTGATCTCCTCGACCGGATCGACCTTCGTGAAGTCGACGACATGGTCGGCCCCCATCCGGCGCGCCATCTCCATGCGCTCCGGCACGCTCTCCGCCGCGATGATCGTGGTCGCGCCCATCAGACGGGCACCGGCGGTCGCGCACAGGCCGATCGGCCCTTGGGCAAACACGGCCACCGAGTCGCCGATGCGGATGCGCCCGCTTTCCGCGCCGGAGAAGCCGGTCGACATGATGTCGGGACACATCAGCACCTGCTCGTCGGTGAGCCCATCAGGCACCGGAGCAAGGTTCGCCATGGCATCAGGAACCAGCAGGTATTCGGCTTGGCAGCCGTCGATGGTGTTGCCGAACTTCCAGCCCCCCATGGCTTTCCATCCGTGCTTCGTGCCGGCCCCGTCCTGGGAATGGCAGCCGCACAGGCAGGCCGCGCTGTGCCCGCTCGGCGTGATGGCACCGGCGATGACCCTTTGGCCCTCGCGGTAGCCCTGCACGGCCGAACCGAGCTTCTCGATCACGCCGACAGGTTCATGGCCGATGGTCAGGCCTCGGGCCACCGGATACTCGCCCTTGAGGATGTGCACGTCGGTGCCACAGATCGTGGTGGTGGTGATGCGGACGAGCGCATCGAGCGGACCAACATCCGGGATTGGCTTCTCATCCAAAGCGATGCGGCCGAGCTCGACAAAGACGGCAACCTTCATCCTGGGCATGACCATCCTCCCAAGGCTGATCCAAGCCAATTCTACCACGGGACAGCGACACGTCCGTCATTGCCGGCCTGCTGGGCATTGGACGGGGATCGCCGATAATGCGAACCGGGTTTCAGCCGGATTTCGTGTCCTCGGATTGTCCCGATGTCCCGGTTGCCTGTTGTCCTTCCGTGGTACCCTGACCGGGTGCGCCCCGTCCTTGAACCTGAATCCGGCGCGAGCGCTCCGGCCGCCCGGTCTTCGGCACGGTCACGGTCAGGACGCCATTCTCGAAGCTGGCCTGGACCTGCTCGGAGTCGACAGCGAAGGGCAGCCTCAACGAGCGCTGGAAGGTGCCGTAGGCGCGCTCGACGAAGTGGAAGTTCTCCTTGTCGTCCTTGCGCTCGAACTTCTTCTCGCCCCGGATGGTGAGCACGTCGTCATCGAGGCTGACGTCAATGTCCTGCTCAGTCACGCCGGGCAGCTCGGCCGTGATGCGGATTTCCTTGTCCGTCTCCGACACGTTCATGCTGGCATTGACGAAGTTGCCGATGTCACCTTGGCCCTGACTGCCGGCTGCCGCAGGCAGAGCGGCCCCGCGGAAGACATCGTCGAAGAGGCGGTTCATCTCGCGGTGCAGCGACAGGAAGGGGTCTTGGTCGTGTCAAAACGCTTTCGCAAAAGACGGATTGCGGCTTTCCCCGCTCCAAGGCCCTTCACCATCATGGGCGAGCGCGGATTGGCTTATCGTCGATGGAATGAAGCTCCCATCGCCTCTGAAGCGAGGATCCGGCGTGTCACAGGCGTGATGACGCGGGCAGAACCCGCCCCTAAGTCCTGAGGGCGGCCATCAGCGGCTGAATACCCAGGATGTTCAGCACCCGAGTGAGATTGT